>DATBAK010000048.1 GCA_036271555.1 Acidimicrobiia bacterium | reverse complement strand
CCGACCTCCGAGGTGAGCGCCGCGAACAGGTCTTCCTTGTTCGAGAAGTAGAGGTAGAAGGTGCCGTGCGAAGTGCGCGCGAGCTTCACCACGTCGTCGACCCGGGCGGCGTGGTAGCCACGGGTCGCGAACACCTGGATGCCGGCGTCGAGGAGCTTGCGGAGGGTCCGCTGGCCTCGGGCCCGCAGCTCGCGCCCCTGCGCCGGACGCCCGGCACGCAGCGCCGGATCGTCGTCGGGGGCGGGGCGCCGACGCGCACCCGATGTCGATGCGCGTGCCACCCGGCCACGCTACGCAAACCCGACACGCATGTCACGTTGGCATCACGCGGCTCGGCGACCGCGGCCTGCGGACACGGACCTGCGGCCGCGGAGACGCCCGGTTACGATCTGACGCCGCCGTCAGCTACGAGCATCGGGGAGAGCAGCGTGAGTGGTTCCGTCGCCGTGGGCGAAGAGAAGACGCAGGAGTTCCCGCCCCTCACCCGCACCATGTTCGTGCGTTACGCGGGCGCGTCGGGAGACTTCAACCCGATGCACCACGACGACACGATCGCGAGCCAGGTCGGCAACCCGTCGGTGTTCGGCCACGGCATGCTCTCGATGGGCCTCGCCGCGCGCGTCGTCAAGGACTGGTTCGGACCCGAGGCGATTCGCAACGTGAAGGTGCGCTTCGCGAAGCAGGTCTGGCCCGGCGACGTGCTCACGTGCGTCGCGACCGTCACCGGCACGCGCGAGGAAGGCGGGGAGCAGCTCGTCGACCTCGACCTCGTCGTCTCGAACCAGAACGGCGACAAGGCGATCACCGGCACCGCGACCGCGGTCGCTTCCTAGCCTTGGGACTGCTCGACGGCCGTACCGCCGTCGTCACCGGATCCGGACGCGGCATCGGACGCGAGTTCGCGCTCTGCTTCGCGCGTGAGGGTGCGAACGTCGTCGTGAACGACGTCGGCGTCTCGCTCGACGGCCGCGGCACCGAGGACGACCCCGCTGCACAGGTGTGCAAGGAGATCGAGGCGCTCGGCTCCAAGGCCGTGCCGAACTACGACTCGGTCTCCGATTTCGACGCCGCAGGCCGTCTCGTCAACACCGCGGTCGACGCGTTCGGCACGATCGACATCCTCGTGAACAACGCGGGCATCGTGCGCGACAAGACGCTCGTGAAGATGGAGGAATCCGACTTCGACTCCGTGATCGCGGTGCACCTCAAGGGCTCGTTCAACTGCGCGCGCCACGCCGCACCGATCATGAAGGAGCGCGGCTACGGGCGCATCGTGAACATCACGTCGTCGGCCGGTCTGCGCGGCAACTTCGGGCAGACGAACTACGGCGCCGCGAAGGCCGGGCTCATGGGCATGACGTTCGTGTGGGCGCTCGAGCTCGGCAAGTACGGCGTCACGGTGAACGCGGTCGCGCCGTCGGGTGCGACGCGCATGACCGCGTCGCTGTTCGAGAAGTCGGGTGCGGCGCCGCCGGCCGAGGAGAACCCGGCATTGAACGCGCCGCTCGTCGCGTTCCTCGCCTCCGAAGCCGCCGCGCACGTCAACGGCCAGGTCCTCGGACGCACCGAGTTCGGCTACACGCTGTTCCAGACGCCGAAGCAGATCGCGTGGATGTGGAAGGACGGCGGCTTCACTCCCGCGGAGGTCGCCGCCAACTTCGACAAGATCCTCGGCCAGCACCTCCAACCCGTCGGCATGGTGATGCCGAAGACCATGGAGCGCCGTAGTTGATCGTCGCGCTCGCTGCGCTCGCTCCGCTCGCCGCAGCCTTCGGTTCGGTCGGGACGCGCGGCGGCCCGCCCGTACCCGCGGGATCGTCGCTCTGAGCTTTCCGTTCGGGCTGGGTGTCGTCGACGTCGTCTACGCGCGCGTCGGTTCCGTCGTCGCGCGATCGCAGCGCGCGCGTGAGGACGGGTTCGAGCACATCGATTGCATGGTCGGGATCGATGCGTCGTCGCTCGCGCTGCCGATCGGGTGTCCCACTGCATTTCCGCGGCCGCAGGCCGGATGGTGCACGACACCCGCCGCGGCCGACGCGCCCGGTCGGTGGGACAAGACGGTCGCGTTGTTCCGTGGGGCGCCCGGTTGCCTGATGGAACCGTGGGCGGGATCGGTCGTCGGTTCGACCGAGAAGGTGCTCGCGATGCTCGACGCGGTGCCGGAGCTGGAGCTGCTCGTCGATACGGGCCACGTCGCCGACTGGGGCGGCGACCCGCTCGAGCTCCTGCCGTACGCGCGGCACGTGCAGCTACGGCAGGGCATGCCCGGCTCGACCGCGCTGCACGTCGACGACCCGCGCGGCGTCGTCGACTTCGCGGCGGTGGTCGCGCGGCTGGTCGAGCTCGGCTATCAGGGATCGTGCTCGGTCGAGTACTTCGACATCCCCGAGCAGGGCTGGCCCTTGGACGACCCGCGCGCCTGGGCCGTCGACCTCGCGGCACATCTGCGCGCGTTGTAGCGCCGGTACGCTGCCCCGCCGTGGGCGGGCGCGGGGTTGTGATCGGAGTCGTCGTCGCGTTGCTCGGCGTGGCCGTGTGCTCCGTCCGGTGGTGGGTCCGCAGCGCGCACGGCTCGCGTGCGCATCACGATGTCCGATTCGGTCGGCCACCCCACGGTCGCCACGATCGAGACGGGCGCCTTCGACTTCACGCACGGAGTCGGCGAGTACGAGTTGGAGCTGAACCCGGGCGCGAAGTCCGTCTCGCGCGAGGACGTGATCGTGCACGACCACGAACCCGTACACCGAGCTCTCGGATCTCCGCGCGCACGGTGCGAAGCTCGCCGATCACGGTCAGACGATCGTCGACGGGCAGAGCCTGCGGCATTACTCGACGCCCGTCACGCGCACGGACACGCTCGTCACTCCTCATCGAGTCGTTCACACTGCGGTGGACCTGTACGTCGACGTACAGCAACGGGTCGTGCGGCTCGTCTCTCAGGAGCCAAGCGCCGCGGCCAGTGCTCATCGACGCGCGCTTTCAGGGTTTCGTCGACACGACGCCACCCCCGCCGTTTCTCTCCGGCGGCACCGGCTACACGCTGACCCGCCGCAACGGAACCCACGTGAATTGCGACCCGAGCTTCCTCATGACGTCGCTCGACGCTTCGCCGTTCGACCCCTGCAACTTCCCGGCGCCCGGCATGCCGGTTCCGACGTCGAAGTTGGCACCCGCGGCGAACGTCACGCCGCCGAGCTTCTGACTCCCGGCCAGCTGTGGAGCGGGAGGCCGGGGGTCGGCATGCCTGCCCACGCGACGACGTTCCCGGGGACCGCGTCGGTCGCGTAGAGCGTGCGGAGATCGGGACCGCCGAAGCAGCAGTTGGTCGTGAGCCCGTCGCCGTCGATCTCGAGGAAGTCGAGCACCGTGCCGTCGGTGTCGACGACCCGCACGCCGTGCTCGATCGTGGACGCGACGTAGTACCGACCGTCGGCGTCGAGGCAGAAGCCGTCGCCGCCGCCCCGGCCGAGCCTCTCGATCACCCACTCGCGCTCGCCGTCGGGCAGCAGCCGTTGCAGGCCACGAGCCTCGATGACGACGAGGTGTCCGTCGCGATCGAGCGCGATGCCGTTGCAGTAGAGGAAGCCGTCGCCGACGAGCCGCACGCTGCCATCGGTCGCATACGCGAACACGCGTCCGTAGTTCGGCTCGGGCGGTGGGTAGTGGCCGGGGTCGGTGAAGAAGACGGTGCCGTCGCGGTCGATGCAGAGGTCGTTCGGCGCGTGGAAGCCGTCGTCGAGCAGGTAGCTCACCGCGCCGTCGGGTGTCGCGAGCTGGAGGCCCGGCGTCGCGGGTTCCGACGTGACCGGCGGCGCGTTCTTCACGAACCCGGTTCCGCCGACGTCGAAGCCGCCGTTCTGCGTGACGAGAATCGATCCGTCGGCCGCGAGCGTGGCGCCGTTCGCGCCACCCCGCGTCTCGGCGAAGCGCTCGGCGCTGCCCGCCTCCGGCCGGACGCGGAACAGCGCGCCGGCCGCGACGCTCGTAACGACGAGCGTTCCGTCGGGGCACCACACCGGGCCCTCGCCGAAGGGAACGCCGGTCGCGACGACCTCGGCTCGCATGTGGTCACCCTAGGCTCGGCCCATGCCGTTGCGAGTGGTGAACCAGCTCGGAGCCCGCGCCGCCGAGGCCGTGCGCCACGACTTCCCCGACGCCGAGATCGTCGACCTCACGCCCGACGGTCCGCCCGCCGGCTTCACGGCCGACGTCGTGTTCGGCGGCTGGGGCGAGTGGGACGTTCTCGAGCCGTGGATGCGCACGGTTCCGTGGGTGCAGCTGCCCGGCACCGGCATCGACGGCCTGCCGCGCGACCTGTTCGACGGGCGCACGGTCACGTGCGCGCGAGGCGCGAGCGGCGTCGCGATCTCCGAGTTCGTGCTCGCGGCGATGCTCGCGTTCGCGAAGGACATGCCGAACGTGTGGCTCGAATCGCCACCGAAGCACTGGAACTTCCATCCCCTGAGCACGCTCGAGGACAAGCACCTCGGCCTGTTCGGTCTCGGCGGGATCGGCATCGAGATCGCGAAGCGCGCGCTGCCGTTCGGCATGCGGGTATCTGCGGTGCGGCGAACGTCGGCGCCGAGTCCGATCGCGGGTGTCGAGATGCTCACCGATTTCCGCGAGCTTCTGCCCGACGCCGATCACCTCGTGCTGGCGGCGCCGGGCACGCCGCGCACGCGCCACATCGTGAACGCGGAGACGCTCGCACTCGTGAAGCCCGGCGTGCATCTCGTGAACATCGCGCGCGGCTCGCTCGTCGACCAGGACGCGCTGCGCGTCGCGCTCGACGACGGCCGCGTCGCGACGGCGACGCTCGACACCGTCGATCCCGA
Organism: Acidimicrobiia bacterium; assembly: GCA_036271555.1. NCBI lineage: Bacteria > Bacillati > Actinomycetota > Acidimicrobiia > Acidimicrobiia bacterium. Next base: position 52,424 of record DATBAK010000048.1, on the reverse strand, counting down.
ACCGCTGCCCGACGACCACTGGATGTACTCGCATCCGAAGGTGCGCCTCAGCGCGCACGTGTCGTGGGGGACGACCGAGAACTTCACCGGTTCCGTCGCGATCTTGATCGAGAACCTCCACCGCTTCGTCGACGGGCGTCCGCTGCGCGACCTCGTCGACCTCGAAGAGGGCTACTGAGTGGTGGCGGCTTCGTCGGACCGGCCCGGCGCAGTCGTCGTCGGGACCGGGTTCGGTTGCCGCGTGCACGTGCCCGCACTGCGCGCCGCCGGCTTCGACGTCGTCGCGCTCGTCGGTACCGATGCGGAACGCACCGCCCGGCGCGCGGCGCGTGCGGACGTTCCGCGTGGGCTCACGGCGCTCGCCGACGCGCTCGACTTGCCGGGCGTCGCCGCGGTGACGATCGCGACGCCGCCGTCGACTCATGCCGCGCTGGCCATCGCGGCGGCGCGCGCCGGGAAGCACGTGCTGTGCGAGAAGCCCTTCTCGCTCGACGCGGGTGAGGCGGCCGCGATGTTCGCCGCGGTGGAAGCCGCGGGCGTCGGACATCTCGTCGGTCACGAGTTCCGGTGGGCGCCCGAGCGCGCGGTCGTCGCCCGGGCTATCGCCGACGGGATGATCGGCGAGCCGCGCTTCGCGTCGCTCGTGTCGGTCGTCGGTCTCGTCGCCGATCTCGACGCGAAGCTGCCGGGCTGGTGGTTCGACGTCGCGTCCGGCGGCGGCTGGCTCGGCGCGTCGGGCTCGCACGTCGTCGACCAGGTGCGCGTGTGGCTCGGCGAGATCGAGTCGGTCAGCGCGACGTTGTCGGTCGTGTCGGCGCGCGCCGCGGTGGCCGACGACACCTTCACGATCCGCTTCCGCACGCGCTCCGGCGTCGACGGTGTGCTCCAGCAGACCGCCGCCGGTTGGGGACCGATGCGCGGGCTCACGACGGTCGCGGGAACCGACGGCACGATCTGGGTCGACGGCGACACCGCGTGGATCGCCGACCGTGGGGGAGCACGCCCGCTCGACGTGCCGGCGGATCTCCGGCCGCCGGTTGCGCCGGCCGAGAGCGACGATCCCCGTCACCGTTTCACCCACCTCGAGCTGGGTCCCTATACGCGGCTGTGCGAGGTGTTGCGGTGCGCGGTCGACGGCTCGTCGTATCCCACGGTCGTGCCGGTGCCGACGTTCGCGGACGGTCTCGCCGAGATGCAGGTGCTCGACGCCGTGCGCCGGTCGGCGGCCGCCGCCGGCGCACTCGTGCCGGTCGGAACCTGATTTGCGCGTTCCTTCCAAATGGAAGCATCGCGGATCACGATTGCTGCCGCAGCGCAGCATCGCCGCGCGCGATACGACCAAATGAACGCATCGCGCAAATGAGCTTTTCGTCGCCGCGTGCGCGGCGGTCCCGCGGCACCGCCGCCTACCAGGCGCTCCCGTAGCGCTCGCGGTGGGTGTGCGCGGCGAACGGCTCGCGCCGCGGCGGGCCCAACGCGCGTGCCGGCCAGCCGAGCGGCACGAGCGCGACCGGAACGACCGTGTCCGGCAGCGCGAGCAGCGTGCGCAGCTCGTCGACGAACGCGGTCGTGATCGTCGTGAGCGCGGAGCCCAACCCCAAAGCGGTCGCGGCGAGCAGCAGGTTCTGGATCGCGGGGAACATCGACGACGGCACCGTCTGCGGCAGGCCGCGCGACGTGTCCGCGCACGCGACCACGATCACCGGCGCACCGGCGACCCCACCGCGCGCGCCCGCGTCGACGTCGGCCAACATCTTCTCCGAAAGTCGACCCTCGGAGAACGACCGCCCGCCGCCTTCCCACGCGCGCGCGGTCAGATCGCCCAACGCCGCGCGCATCGACGCATCGCGCACGACGACGAACTCCCAGGGCTGCCGGTTCTCGGCGCTCGGCGCGAACGTCGCGGCGTCGAGCACACGCGCGACGTCGTCATCCGAGAGCGCAGCTTCCGCGAACGCGCGACACGCACGCTGGCGATGGACGACCTCGAACAGGTCGCTCACGCGCGCGAGCGCTCGCCGATGCGCGCGAACGAGTTCACGTACATGATGCGGAGCGCCGGACACGTCGCCCATTCCTTGAACGCGTCCGTCTCGACCCCGCCGATGCGCTCCATCACGAGCGGCGTCATCGACTTGAACACGCGCTCCGCGTCGTCGGTCTCCATCTCGTAGAAGTGCATGAACAACGGGTCGCCGCCGCTCACGTTCTCGTACGGCGTGATCATCGAGTAGCCCGGCACCGCGGCCGCGGCGATGTGACGGATGTGCACGAAGTCGGCCCAGTCCCGCAGCTCTTGCGCGCGCTCGGGTGCCTTCGGCGAGATCAGCACCAGCGAGAGACCGAGCGTCGGGTTGCCGGTCACGATGCCCTGCCCGGGGCGGCGGTAGTGGCGGAAGTGGTGGCCCGTGACGCCCGCCGGCACCGAAGGCGCCTCGAACGCGGCACCTACCTCGTAGACGCCGAGCATCGAGAACTCGGGCAGCACCCGGGGGAGATCGGTGCGGTCGCGGTGCACGTTGCGCCACCACGTCGCGCGCACCACGCCCGGGAGCGCGAGTACCTCGGGTACGCGCGTCGTCGCGTACGTCGCGCCGTCGAGCTCGCTCATCTCGAGGTACAGCCCCGGCGTGATGCGGTCCTCCACGGCGGGCGAGTCTACGGACGCGGGCTAGCGTCGCGCCCACCTCAAGACCCGGAGGTCGCGACCATGATGGAAGAGCGTCCGGTGCTCGATCAGGTCAACCTCGTCGTCGGCGACATGGACGCGTCCGTCGAGTTCTATCGGTTGCTCGGTTTCGCGATCCCCGATCGCGATCCGCTCTGGGACGACCACCACCGCTCGGCCGACGTCCCCGGCGGCATCGACTTCGATCTCGACAGCGAGCGCTTCGCTCCGGAGTGGAACGCCGGCTTCCCGGGCTCTCGCGATCGGCGGGGCGTCGTGCTCGGGTTCCGGGTCGGCGATCGCGACGACGTCGACTCTCTCTACGAGAAGGTCATCGGCGCCGGCTACCGCAGCCAGCAAGAGCCGTACGACGCGTTCTGGGGTGCGCGCTACGCGATCGTCGAGGACCCCGACGGCAACGCGGTCGGCCTCATGAGCCCCATCGATCCGAATCGCAAGAGCGAGCCGCCCGAGCTGTGAGCGGTCAGCAAGACGTTCAGCGGGCGGGCCGGCACAAGAGCTGGCTGACGCCCGACGCGAGCAGCTCCCCGTCGCGCGACCACACCTGCTGATGCGTGCCGATCAGGCCCTCGGCGCCCGACGGCGACTCGCCGCGCGCGAGCAGCGGCGCCGAGCCCGGTGCGATGCGGTGGAACTCGCACGCGATATCGAGTGACGGCGCGTACAGCCCCTTCGTGTCGACGTGCAGTCGCACGACGCCGGGCCACGAGCCGACGTCGACGAGCACGAGCAGGCGCGCCGCGCACAGGTACGGATCCGTGGGGTCGGGCTCGACGACGTAGCGCTCCCAGCTCTCCCACACCGGCTCCCCGGCTGTGCGCTCCTCCCAGTTCGACACCCATTCGATCGGCCGCGACTCGAAGTTGAGCCAGAACGGGAACGGTGGCGAGGGTGGCGGCTCGGGTAGCGCGGCGATGCGCTCCTGCACGGTCGGGTAGTCCTCGGGCGCACCGACGTGATCGGGGAAGCGCGCGCGGTCGTGCGTGAGTCCGTCGACGTCTTCGGCGACCGCCCACACGAGCGCTTCGAAGATCGGCTTGCCGTCCTGTGTCATCGACACCGCGATCGACTCGGCGCGTGAAGCCGCGCGCTTCGTCACCGTGACGATGTCGACGTCGCGGAAGTCGGCGACGCCGAGGAAGTGGCCGACGATGCTCGCGGGGCGCGGGAAACGCGAGTGCGCACCCGCGGCGCGCAGCGCGACCGCGGCGATGTAACCGCCCTGCGGTCCCCAGATCTCCCAGTCGCGCGACAGAGTGGCGGTGTAGCGACCGTCGCCGCCGCGCACCGCGGTGTCCTTGCCCAAATCCCCCATGCGGGAGACGCTACGCGTCGAGCCCCAGCAACGCCGACGGATTTGTGCACGCCATGCGCCGGATCTCGGCTTCGGTCATTCCCTCGGCGAACAGCGCGTCGGCGTACGTCTGCAGCCCCGCCGCGGGGTGCGGATTCACCTTCTGACCGAAGTCGGTGCCGAGGGTCACGCGATCGATGCCGACCGTGCGCATCGTCGCGAGCATCTCCGCGGGCGTGCGCGTCGCGAGCGCACCGATGCACGTCATGGCGCAGAGCTCGACCCACGCGCCGAGATCCGCGAGCTCCTTGCACTGCTGCGCGCTGAGATTCGGTCCGGCGAGGTCCTCGGTCGCGTGCGTGAGCAACACGCGCCCGCGCGACGCGAACTCGCGCACGACCGCGTAGTGCTCCACCGCGCTCACGTGACCCGTCGCGAGGATCGCGTCGTGCTCGCGCACGAGCGCGAGCACTTCCCGCGTCTCCGGCAGCAGCGCGCCGTCGTCGTCGATCACGGAGATGCCGGGTCCGGGCAGGCCGAGCTGCGGACCGATGCCGCTGTCGAAGTCCTGCTTGCTCGACAGTGTCGGCAGCCACACGATGCGGCCGCCGAGGCGCAGCGCGATCTCGACCGCCGCGGGGTTCACGCCGCCGACTTCGCGATCGCAGCTGATGCCGCCGAACACCTCGATGTCGGGCACGACCTGAGACACCGACCACGCCAGCGACGCGGTGGGGAAGTCGTGCGACTTGAGGACGACGGCGCGATGGCCCGCCGCGGCCGCCTCGCGCGCGGCCTCGAACGCGTCGACCGAGCGCTCACGATGCGCGTCGGGCCCGAAGTGACAATGCAGGTCGGCGGCGCCGCCGAGGTCGACGCTCATGGTCGCTCGGCTCCGCCGCCGCTCGCCGCTCCGGACGCGGGATGGGAGCGAGCGGTTCCGAGCCCTCTCGTCGTCACTCGGCGCACCCTAATAGTGTGACGCGCATGTCAGGTAAGTCCGCCCCCGCGCCCGGGCAGGCCCCGCTCGTCGCGCCCGACGCCGCCGCGTTGCTGCGCCGCAACGCCGCCGACCCCGACATCGCGCCGCGGCCGGCGATCCGCTTTCGCGACCGCGTCTGGACGCATCGCGAGTACTACGAGGAGTCCTGCCGGTTCGCGAACCTCTTTCGCGACCGGCTCCCGGAGGGCAAGCCGCCCCACGTCGCGGTGTTGCTCGACAACACGCCCGACTACCTGTTCGCGTTCGGCGGCGCGGCGCTGATCGGCGGCGCCGTCGTCGGCCTCAACCACACTCGTCGGGGCGAGCACCTGCTGCGCGACGCCGAGCACACCCACTGCGGGCTCGTCGTCACCGAGCCGCGGCACGAGGCGCTCATCGAGTCGATCGCCGGCTCGCTGCCGCCGGTGCTCACGTCGACGCGTTTCGCCGACGGCGACGATCCCGAGCCCTCACTCGGCAGTCCGCTGGACGCCGCGCTCGACGCGAGCGCGACCGCCGATCCCGGTATCGAGCCCGACGTCGACTCGATCTGGGCGCTGATCTTCACGTCGGGGACGTCGGACGCGCCGAAGGCCGTCATCTGCTCGCAGCGCCGGCTCATGGTCACGGGCAACCGGATGTCGATGATCATGGACCTCACGCACGACGACACCGGCTACGTCTGCATGCCGTTGTTCCACTCGAACGCGGTGCAGGTCGGGTGGGCGCCGTCGATCGTCATCGGTGCAAGCGTCGGTCTCGCGCGCCGCTTCAGCGCGTCGCGCTGGCTCCCGGACATTCGTCACTACGGCTCGACGTACTTCAACTACACCGGCAAGCCGCTCGCGTACCTGCTCGCGCAACCCGAGAAGCCCGACGACGCCGACAACCCGCTGCGCGTCTCGTTCGGCAACGAGGGATCGCCCGAAGTCGTCGAGCGGTTCTCGTCGCGCTTCGGGGTCGAGGTCATCGACGCGTACGGCGCGACCGAGGGTGGCATCGCCGTGAACCGCGACGCGGAGCAGCGCGCGGGCGCGCTCGGCCTCGCGCCCGAGAACATCAAGATCGTCGACGAGGACGGCAAGGAGAAGCCGTTCGCCGCGCTCGACGCCGAGGGCCGGCTCACGAACGCGGCCGATTGCGTCGGCGAGATCGTGAACGTTGCGGGCGTCGGCCCGTTCGAGGGCTACTACAACAACACCGAAGCGACCGGAAAGACCACCCGCTTCGGTTGGTACTGGTCCGGCGACCTCGGCTATCTCGACGCCGACCGCTACCTCTACTTCGCGGGTCGCAACGCCGACTGGATCCGCGTCGACGGCGAGAACTTCCCCGCCGGTCCGATCGAGGAGGCGCTGCGCGACGCGCCGGGTGTGATCCTCGCCGCGGTCTACGGCGTGCCCGACGACCAGGCCGGCGATCAGGTGATGGCCGGGCTCGTGCTGCGCGACGGTGAGACGTTCGACGGCGCCGCGTTCGCGGGCTGGCTCGACGCGCAGCCTGCGATCGGGCCGAAGTGGCGGCCTCGGTACGTGCGCGTGCTGCGCGACCCGCCGACCACGGGCACGAACAAGATCGTGAAGCGCACGCTGGTGCACCAGAAGTTCCGTCCGGATCGGGTCGCGGGCGACCCGCTGTTCGTGCGCGAGCGCGGTGCCGACGCGTACCGCGCGTTCGAGGACACCGACGCCGACGCGCTCCTCGACTCGTTCAAGCACTACCAGCGCGACCGGTTCTGGGATCTCTAGGCCGCCGATGGACCTCTCGTTCAGCGCGCAGGAGTCGGCCTTCGCGGCCGAGGTGCGCGCGTGGATGGACGCGAACCTCGAGCTGCCGCCGCGCTTCGCGGCGCTCGCCGACGAAGTCGAGTGGGGACGCGCGTGGCAGGCGAAGCTCGCGGCCGGTCGGTGGGTCGGCATCCACTGGCCCGAGGCCTACGGCGGGCGCGGCGCGTCACCCGTGCAGGTCGCGATCTTCAACATGGAGTACGCACGCTCGCGCGCCCTCCAGCCCGTGAACCGGGTCGGCATCAACCTCGCGGGTCCGACGCTGCTCGCGCACGGCACCGAGGAGCAGAAGGCGCGCTGGCTCCCGTCGATCCTCGACGCGTCGGAGATCTGGTGCCAGCTGTTCAGCGAACCCGACGCGGGTTCCGATCTCGCGGCGTTGAAGACGCGCGCGACGCCGGTCGACGACGGCTGGTTGCTCTCGGGCCAGAAGGTCTGGACGAGCTACGCGCAGTTCGCGCGCTGGGGGATCTGCCTCGCGCGCACGGATCCCGACGTCGCCAAGCACGCGGGCATCTCGTATCTCGTCGTCGACATGCAGGCACCGGGCATCGAGGTGCGCCCGCTCGTGCAGATCACCGGCGACGCCGAGTTCAACGAGGTGTTCTTCGACGACGTGTTCGTGCCCGCCGATCATCTCGTCGGGCGGCTGCACGACGGTTGGGCCGTCGCCAACACGACGCTTGCGCACGAGCGGGGTACGAGCTTCCCGTTCAAGGAGCAGGTCGTGCACGAGGTCTACCTCGACGAGCTCTACGCGCTCGCGCACGAACAGGGTGGCCTCGACGACGTCGAGATCGCCGACGCGCTCGCGCAGTCGTTCGTCGAGCTGCGGGTGCTGCGGCTGCACAACTGGCGCACCCTGTCGCGCCTGACACGCGGGCTCGAGCCCGGTCCCGAGTCGAGCTACGTCAAGCTCGCGTGGACCGACATGAGCCAGCACATGGCCGAGGCCGCGCTCGCGGTCGTCGGCTCGGCCGCGCCGCTGTGGGGCGATGCGAGCGACAACGCCGACCGCGGCCGCTGGCAGAAGCAATGGCTGTGGAGCAAGGCCGCGTCGATCGCGGGCGGCACGTCCGAGGTGCAGCGCACGATCATCGGCGACCGCATCCTCGGCCTCCCACGCTGATCGAGAGCGGGCGCCGCCAGAAGCGCGTCAGAATCGCACGATGACACTGCGCGTCACCGGTCTCGATCACATCGTCATCGACACGCCCGACGTCGAGCACTCGCTCGCGTGGTACGAGGGCGAGCTGGGACTCGCCGGCGAGCGCGTGGACGAGTGGCGTCGGGGGGAAGTGTTCTTCCCGTCGGTTCGTGTGAACGACGACACGGTGATCGATCTGTTCCAATCCGAGCGTTCGGGCGTGAACGTCGACCACCTCTGTCTCGTCGTCGAGCCCGCGGACTTCACGGGGCTCGTCGCGTCCGGTCGCTTCGACGTCGTCGAGGGTCCGGTCGAGCGGTGGGGCGCACGCGGGATCGGCACGTCGGTCTACGTGCGCGATCCCGATGGCAACCTCGTCGAGCTCCGCTACTACGGCTGACGCGCGCGTCAATGCGCGGAAATGTGGGTCGACGCGCCCGGTTTCCCTCGCGAAGTCCGGCTGCTACCGTGCCGGCCGCGACCCCGATCTGAGGTCGACTCGGTCCGAGAGCGGACCGAAGTGTGCAAGTAGGGAGTCACCGAGTTGGCAACAGGCTCCGTCAAGTGGTTCAACGCGGAGAAGGGCTACGGCTTCATTTCCCGGACGGATGGTGCCGATGTGTTCGTGCACTATTCGGCCATCCAGGGCAACGGCTACCGCACACTGACCGAAGGTCAGAACGTCGAGTTCGATGTGGGCCCCGGTCGCAAGGGTGAGGAAGCGCAGAACGTTCGGGTGATCTGACCCCGCGACCGCGCTCGCGGTCGTCGCATCCTCACCGGTCCGCGCGTGTCGCTGCGAGCTCTGCGCGGTCCGTTTCGACGCGCCTGCCGGGCGGATCACATGTCCGGGCCGCGTTCAGCGTACGCGTGGGTCCTGCTCGTTCAGCACATCGAGGAGCCCGGCGAAGTCGGGGAGCACGACCACGTTCCCGGGGCGGTCGGTGGGCGCGGTGATGTCGGGCACGCGGTGGGCCCGGCGAACGTAGACCGGGCGCAGGCCGTGCGCGATCGGGCCGTCGACATCGCAGTTCCACGTGTCGCCGACGAACAGCGCCCGATCGGCTTCGATACCGAGCGCGTCGAGCGTGTGCTGGTAGATGCGCGCGTGCGGCTTGCGCGCGCCGACCCACGCCGACGAGACGACGATGTCGACGTGCTCTGTGAGCCCCGCCGCGTCGAGGGCCTCGGCGAGATCCCAGTCCCAGTTCGAGCAGACCGCGATGCGCACACCCGCGGCGCGCAGCTGCGTGAGCATCGCGACGGTGTCGTCGTAGGCAACCATCGACCGCGCCCAACCTTCGGTCTGGAGCTTGGCGACGATCTCCTCCGCGAGCGCGCGGTCGATGCCGCACTCGCCGAGCAGGCTGTGCTGACGTTGCCGCTGCCAGGCCACGTAGTGGTCGCGCGAATGCGAATGCTCGTCGTGCTCGACGCCGTCGAGCCCGTCCTGCCAGTACCGGCGCGCGACGTCGGCGGGCACCTCGTACCCGTGCGCGACGACGATGTCGGTGAGGCGCTCGCCGGTGCCGTCGGATTCGGCCAGGGTTCCGTAGAAGTCGAAGATGACCGCGTCGTACCGCGAGGGCGCGCTCATCCGGGTCACGATCGGGTCGACGTCAACGGCGGCATGCCCGCCAGCGCGCGGCAGGCGCGGATCGCGAGGGTGACGATGGTGAGCGTGGGCCCGTAGCCGGTCGACGTCGGGAACACCGAGGAGTCGGTGCAGAGCAGGTTCTCGACGTCGTGGAACCGGTGCCACGGATCGACGACGCTCGTGCGGGGATCGGTTCCCATACGGCACGTGCCCATGACGTGCTTCGACTCCGGCGTGGGTCGGAGCTCGCTGCCGCGCGATCCGGGGAGCGGCGGCGACGTCGCCGTGAACGTGACGCGCGCGCCGGCCCGCTTCATGATCTCGGTGAGCTTCGGCCCGTAGTACTTCGAAGCAACCAGCTCGTGGCGGTGCGGCTGGTACGTCGCGCGTCCGGCGGGAAAGCCGCGGTAGTCGCGCACGTTCGGATCGAGATCGACGCGGTTCGTGAGCTGTGGAACGTCCTCGCCCTGCACGGTGAACGCCCAGATCTTGTCGCGCATCATCGATTCGATCATGCCGCGCGTGTGCGCGATCCCGGTCGGCAGGAACGTGCCCTCCATCACGGGGCTGCCGCCGCCACCGTGCTCGGTGAGGCCGCCGCGGAAGTAGGGGAGTCCGTGATCCTTCGCGTACGCGAGGCTCTCGGCGTCCGGGATCATGTGGTCGTCGTGGATGTGCGTGACGGCGCGACCGCGGTGCCCGTGCAACGAGTGGTCGAACGAGCCGATCGCGAACGTCTGGAAGTGGTACATGAGGTACCGGCCGACGAGATCGGACGAGTTGCCGACGCCCGTGCGCAGCAGCAGCCGCGGTGTTTCGAACGCGCCGCACGCGAGGATCACGAAGCGTGCACGAACCTCGTGCAGATCGCCCGCGGCGTCGAGATAGCGCACGCCGCGCGTCTGCTTGCCGCTCGGGTCGAGGACGATGTCGCTCACGTAGCTCTCGGGCCGGATCTCGCAGCGACCGGTGCGCAGCGCGCGCCGCAGCGGCGCGACCGGATCGCCCTTCGCGTCGATCGGGCAGCCGTAGCCGCCGCAGAACCCGCAGTTGTTGCACGCGGGCCGGCCGTCGTACTCGACGCTGTTGACGCCCGTCGGCGCGCGGTACGGGTGGTAGCCGAGCTCCGTCGCCGCTGCGCTCGTGAGGATCGCGCCGTACATGTCGGGCCCGGGCGGCATCGGGTAGGGGTTCGCGCGCCACGACGCGAACGGATTGCCATTGGCGTCACCCGCGACACCGACCAGCTTCTCGGCCGCGTCGTAGTACGGCTCGAGCTCGTCGTACTCGAAGGGCCAGTCGACGACGTCGCTGCCTTCGATGGGACCGAGCTCGGAACGCGCGTGGAAGTCGACCTCGCGAAAGCGCGGCAGCTTCGCGTCGGCGTGGAAGCCCGCGCCGCCGACGCCGGTCGGCATGTTGTTCACGCTGCCGGTGTGGGTGCGCTCGCCTTCGGATTCGGCGTGACGGAACGTGCGCGGCTCGACGAGCGGGTCGGGACCGAGGAAGTCGCGGCGCGAGAACTTGATCTCGTCGTTCGACAGATGGCCGTTCAGCGCGAAGGGTGCTTCGAGGTCGAGCAGGTGGTTCGGGCCTTTCTCGAGCACGACCACCGACCAACCGGCCTCGGTGAGCACGTCGGCGCTCGTCGCGCCCGCGGGCCCGGAACCGACGATCACCGCGTCGCAGTCGTTCACCATGGTCGGGCTCGCAAGCTCGCCCTCCATGGCGCGGGATGGGAGCGCATGCGGTCGCTTGCTCGCTCCGCTCGCCGCTCGCACGCTCGGCATGTCTCGATCATCGGCTGGAGACCTCGTCGTCGGTATAGCCGCGCGGTTGTGCGTCGCCCGCGAAGCCGATCGCGTCCCAGCCGCGCTGGTCGCGGTTGCCGCCGTACTCGGGCGCCCCGTAGCAGGCCTCGCAGACGTGGCCGTAGAGCAGCGCGCCGAACACCTCGGCCGCCGCGAGTCGGGCGTCCTGCTCGTCGGCGTCGACGCGCACGAAGTCGTCGCCGAGCGCGTCGATGCCGTTGCGGTACGCCTCCTGCCAGCCGACGACGGGGCCGTTGAACTCGCGTTCGGGACGCCCCTGCGAACCCTCGATTCGCGTTCGCCAGGTCAGCTCCTCGAGCGGGCTCAACGCGATGAAGTCGGCGAACGACGCGTCGCCGCCCTTGCGACCCGAGAAGGGTCCGCCCGCGAAGATGCGCGGCGGGTCGAACGTGAACGCTCCGAGCAGCCCGTCGATGTAGTCGACGGCGCCGAGCGCGGCCGCACCCGGATGCGATCCGTACGGCGGCACGAGGCGGTCGACCGCAGCGCGCAGCACCTCGGCGTCGGCCGCGGAGAGATGGACGTGGTCGCTCACCGTGCTGCGGCGCGTTCCGGCATCAGCGCGCGACCGCAGCGAGCGGCGCGACCCAACGGGATGGCTGAGGCGTCAGCAGCGGCGAGTGCAGCGAGCGCGACCGGAAAGCATCGTTCAGACGACCTTTTTGTCGAGGTCGCGGATGACGTTCGCGAGCGACTCGAGCAACTTGCGGGAGAAACCGGGCGCGTCCGCGAGCAGTTTCGAGAAGGCGCGCCGGCTGATGATCGCGACCTCGAGGTCGGACTGCGCGACGACGGTCGCCGAGCGCGGCCCCTTGCTCAGCAACGCGAGCTCGCCCACCGCGTCGCCCGGTCCGAGCGTCGCGAGCTTCCGACCGTTGCGCGAGACCCGGGCCGAACCGACGAGGAGCACGTACATCGTGTCGCCCTCGTCGCCTTCGGTCATGATCGTCGAGTTCTTGGGCACCACGCCGATCCGGGCCGCCTTGGCGATCGCGCGCAGCTCCTTCTTGCCGCAGGCGCTGAAGATGCGCGCCGCGCCGAGAATCTCGGGCAGTGCCGTGGTGGCCTGCCGGCGGTTCGCCGCATCGAGCTCCAGCGCGCGCACCCGGTCGCGGACGATCTGATGACTGATCAGCGGATTGCCCACGCTGCCCCCCTCGCCGTCGAGTTGCCGACACTACCGAGTCAATCGACGCGCAGCACGTAGTTGCCGAGGTCGTCGAGCCGCGCCGTCGAACCCGGGGGGACCACGACGACGGTGAACGGCTCCTCGATCAGCGCCGGCCCGCGGACCTCGCTGCCCGGTGCGAGCGCAGGCCCGTCGTGCACCGGCGTGTCGACGAAGTCGGTGCCGAAGTACGCGGGCCGCGTGCCCTTCACCGCGCCGTCGGCGGCCTGTGAAGCGCTCGCCTGCGCGAGCCGCTCCGGCTTCGGCGTGCGACCGCGCGCGACGAGCCGGACGCCGCGCAGCAGCGGCTGCTGGTTACGGAAGCAGAAGCCACGCTCGGTCTGGTGCTGGTCGTGGAAGCGCTCGGCGAGGTCGAGCAGACCGGGCTCGTCGAGCTCGGGACCCTCGGGCACGGGCACGCTCATGTCGAAGTTCTGGCCCGGATAACACATCTGCGCGTACAGCGCGCGCTCGATGCCGTCGTCGGCGAGGCCCGTCGGCTCGAGCTCCTTGCGGGTCTCGTCGAGAACCTCGGACATCAGCGTGCGCAACCGCGAGAGGTCGACCTGCGACAGGGGAGTGACGTACGCGCGCACGACGTCGACGACGTAGTCGGCCACGAGCACGCCGAGCGCCGAGAACGCGGGCGCCGCCTTCGGCACGACGATGCGGTCGATGCCGAGCTCGGCCGCGATCGCCCACGCGTGCACCGCGCCGTTACCGCCGTACGCGATCAGCGCGAGCTCACGCGGATCGGCCCCGTGACCCGCGAGCACCTTGCGCGTCGCGTTCGCCATGTTCGAGTTCACGATGCGCTCGATGCCCCACGCGGCCTCGACGACGTCGACGCCGAGCGGGTCGGCGACCTCGCGCCGGATCGCGTCGCGCGCCGCCTCGACGTCGAGGTGCATGCGCCCGGCCGCGAACCCGTCGGCCGGCAGGTAGCCGAGCACCGCGTCGGCGTCGGTCACGGTCGGTTGCGTGCCGCCGCGGCTGTAGCAAACGGGACCCGGCTTCGAGCCCGCCGATTCGGGGCCGACGAGCAGCGCGCCCTGGCGCACACGCGCGATCGAGCCGCCGCCCGCGCCGACGCTCTGCACGTCGACCATGGGGAGCCCGATGTAGTAGCGGTAGCGCCAGTTCCAGTCGGTCTTGATCTCGGGCCGGCCGTCGCGCACGAGGCAGAGGTCGAAGCTGGTGCCGCCCATGTCGACGGCGACGAACTTGTCGATGCCGGCCTGCTCGGCCGCAACCGTCGCGCCCATCACGCCGCCGGTCGGACCCGACGCGAGCAGCGAGACCGCGCGCCGCGACACGTAGTCGGGGGGCATGACGCCACCCGTCGACTGCATGATCAGCAGCGGACCCGCGTAGCCGCCGCGCCGCAGCTTGTCCTCGAGCCGGTCGACGTAGCTCGCGATGCGCGGCGCGACGTACGCGTTCACGAGCGTCGTCGACACGCGCTCGAACTCGGGGCCGCGCGGCATCACCTCGTGCGAGAGCGAGATGTGCTCGACGTCGGGGAACTCTTCGAGCACGATCTCGCGCGTCCGGCGCTCGTGCGCGGGATTGACGAACGAGAAGAGGTACATCACCGCGATCGAACGGACGCCGAGCGCCTTGAGCCGCTGCACCCCGCGCCGCACCGCGTCCTCGTCGAGCGGCTTGAGCACACCGCCCTCGAAGTCGACGCGCTCGGGGATCGGGATGCGCGCCCGCCGGCGCGCGATCGGCAGCGGTCCCGCCGCGGAGGGATCCCAGATCTCCTCCTTGTGGCAGCGGCGCATCTCGATCTCGTCGCGATGACCCTCGGTGACGAGCAGACCGGTCGCCGCACCGTTCATCTCGATCATCGTGTTGTCGGCGGTGGTGGTGCCGTGCACGAGGATGTCGAGTCGGCCGCAGAGATCGGTGAGCGAGATGCCGAAACGCTCGCTCAGCTGCTCGAGCCCGTTCATCACCCCCGTCGACTGGTCGTCGAGCGTGGTGGGCGTCTTGTCGAGGACGATCTCGCCCTCGGGTGTGACGCAGATGATGTCGGTGAACGTGCCGCCCACATCCACTCCGACGCGGTAACCGGTCACGGGCGCGACTTTCTCATCTCTGCGCGGAGCTGATGTGTGCCGTCGACGTCGAGCGCGAGCGAGAGGTCGTCGAGCGAACCGGTGAACACGACGCCGTAGTCGCGGCGCGCGCCTTCGGTGCTCACGTACTCGTCGAGCACGTCGTCGAGCACGGCCTGCGGATCGCGATCGAGCGGGTTGCCCCAACCGCCGCCGCCGCCGTAGTCGTACATGACCCGCTCACCCGCGCTGATCGGCACGTAGTTCGCGGTGTGCTCCACGCGGAACGGATCGTCGGAGCCGTAGCGGATGACCATCTCGTTCGGCGCGCCGTTGTCGCCACCGCAGATGCCGGGCATCGGGTACTTCATGCCGACGACGTACGTGTACACGGTCGCGTCGACGCGCACTTCCTTCTCGTAGTGACTGCCGGGAATGCCGCGCCATTCACCTGCGCCGCCGGAGTCGATGCGGTAGTCGCGGCTCCACTGCACGTGCGGGAACAGGCTCTCGTTGATCTCCGCAGTCGCCTTCCAGAGGTTCCCGAACGACGCGTTGAGCGCGCCCCACGCGTCCATGCCCTTCGCGGCGTTGCACCAGCCCGCGTACACCTCGGCCGAGTGGTCGGTGAAGCGCGCGCCGGTGCGCGGGTCGACGCCGACGATGATCGTGGGGATGCCCGTCTTGTAGGTCTGGGGCACGGCCTTGTCGGGGAGCACGTGCTGCATCGCGACCGCGATGACCTCGCCGACGTCGGCGCCGGGGTGGTGCGTGCCCGCGCTCACGGGGCGGCCCGGCGGCGGGTTCAGCACGCAACCCTGCGGCACGACGAGCTTGATCTGGTCGAAGAAGCCCTCGTTCTTCGGGATCTCGGGATCCATCATCGAGGCGATCTGACCGATCGTGTAGCCGCGCGTGTTGCCGTACGTGGACCACGCCTGGAGCTCGGGACGCGAGTCGCTCCCCGAGTAGTCGATCGTGAGCGAGTCGCCGGCGACCGTGATCTTCACGTGCAGGTGCACGTCGGGATTGCCGAGCGGATCGTGGTCGACGTACGCGTCGGCCTCGTATACGCCGTCGGGCCACTCCGTCACTTCTTCGCGGAAGCGGCTCGCCGCGTAGTCGATCATGTAGTCGACCGACTCCTCGACCATCGCGGTGCCGTGGTGATCGAGGATCTCGGTGAGCCGCTGCACACCGAGTTGCGCGGAACCGATCTGCGCGTGCAGGTCGCCGATGTAGTCGGGGATGCGGTTGTTCGCCTGCAGCGCGTACAGCACGTCGCGCCGTTCGACGCCGCGGTCGATCACCTTCACGACCGGCCAGCGCACGCCCTCGCCCCAGATGTCGCTCGCGGTCACGTTGTAACCGCCGGGGACCGCGCCGCCGGTGTCGCCGTGATGGCACTGGATGCTCGCGATGAGCACCATGCGCCGGTTGCCGTGAGCGTCGTCGGCGAAGACCGGCGCGAACACGTTGTAGTCGGGGAGGTGGCCGCCGCCGTGATACGGGTCGTTGGCGACGAAGACGTCGCCCTCGCGGAACTCGGCCGAGCCGAGGAACTCGAGCGCGAAGCGCACCGGCAACGTCGACGTGAGCATGAACTGCGGGATGCCGACCGACAGCGCGGCGAGCCGGCCCTGCGCGTCGAGGATGGTCGCGTTGCGCTCGTTGCTCTGGTTCAGGATCGGCGTCGTCGCGGTGCGCGACACATACATCGCCATCTCGAAGCAGATGGTCTCCATGCCGCCGCGGATGACCTCCGCGGTGACCGGATCGACGGTCGGATGCTCGCTGAGCCGCTGCCGGCTGCCGGCGAGTCGCACCATGTCGACGTTGGTCATGCGCTTCCCCTCGCGATCGAACGGCGCCACTCGCGAAACTGACGCTGATGTCAGTAGTTTAGGTCGATGGCAGACGCTCCGTCCGGGCTGAGCGGGGTGGCTGCAGCCGACCCGCAGCGGCTCGCGTTCGTGTCCGGCGACCGGCACGTCACCTACGGCGAGCTGGACGAACGCACCGATCGGCTGGCGCGGGTGCTGCGCACGATGGGCGTGGTGGCGGGTGAGCGCATCGCGATCATGCTGCCGAACGACGTCGCCTTCTTCGAGGTGTGGGCGGCCGCCGCGAAGCTCGAGTGCGCGGTCGTGCTCGTGAACTTCCATCTGAAGGCCGACGAGCTCGCGTACATCCTCGAGGACTCCGGCGCGCGTGTCCTCGTCGCGCACGAACGGCTGCGCGCCGACTTCGAGCCCGCGATCGCGCGCGGCGGTTGTTCCGTGCTCGTGGTCGGCGGCGCGCCCGACGAGTACGAAGCGGCGGTTGCGGCCGCGCCGGTCGCGGCGGGTTCCGAGCCGCTCGCGCCGTGCCTCGTGCTCGCGCCGCCCGTCTTCTACACGTCGGGTACGACGGGCCGGCCGAAGGGCGTGATCCACGGCTCGCTCGGTTCCGGCGGCAAGCAGGCGGCGGCGGTGCAGCAGGGCCAGATCATGCTCTGGGGGTGGACGGCCGACGACACCTACATCCTTTCGGGTCCCGCGTATCACGCAGGCCCGGGCGGCTATGTGATGTCGGCGTTGTTCGTCGGCGCGCGCTCGGTGATCCTGCAACCGGGTTCGACGGGCGCGTGGGACGCGCGTGAGTGGCTGCGACTGGTCGAGCGCGAGCGGGTGACGATCTCGTTCATGACGCCCGCGCACTTCATCCGCATCCTCGAAGTGCCGGCGTCGGAGCGCGCGCGGTTCGACCTGTCGTCGTTGCGCGTGATCGCGCACGGCGGCGCGCCGTGTCCGGTTCCGGTGAAGGAGCGGGTGCTGGACGCGCTCGCGCCCGCGCAGGTGTGGGAGCTCTACGGCGCGAGCGAGGGCGGCGCGACCCGCATCTCACCCGACGAATGGCGCGCGCGCCCGGGAAGCGTCGGCTTGCCGTGGCCCGGCGTCGAGGTGCGCGTGCTCTCGGACTCGTTCGACGCCCTGCCGCCGGGCGAGACGGGGCTCGTCTACATCCGTCCCGCAGGTGGCGCGCGCTTCCACTACCACGACGACGACGACAAGACCGCGTCGGCGTGGCACGACGACGCGTTCACCGTCGGCGATGTCGGCCATCTCGACGCCGACGGCTACCTCTACCTGACCGATCGCGCGAGCGACATGGTGATCCGCGGCGGTGTGAACATCTACCCGCGTGAGATCGAGGACGTGCTGTTCACGCACGCGGCCGTCGTCGACTGCGCGGTGTTCGGTGTGCCCGACGAGCGACTCGGCGAGCGCCTGCACGCGGTGATCGAGACGCGCGCGCCGGTTTCCGACGATCAGCTCGACGCGTGGTGCCGGGACCGGCTCGCCGACTACAAGGTGCCGGCGTCGTGGGAGATCGTCGACGAGCTGCCGCGCCATCCGAACGGCAAGGTGCTGAAGCGGCTCCTCCGCGAGCAGGCCTGGGCGGGCCGGGACCAACGCATCGGTTGACGGTGGTACTGCGTTGTCGGCGTATCGCCGAACAACGCAGTACCACTGACCGACGGAGGGCCGATAACCTGCTCGCCGTGCGCTGAGCTCAGACCCGCTGCCGCTGTCCGCCTTCTTCCTGCGCAGGTCTGCCATGACTCACGTCACGCCCCATCTCGCGTCGCTCGTCGCTCGCGACGTCTCCAAAGCGTTCGGTCCCCACGTCGTGCTGGCGCACGTCTCGATCACGGTCGCGCCGGGCGACCGGGTCGGCATCGTCGCGCCCAACGGCACCGGCAAGTCGACGCTCCTGCGCGTCCTCGCCGGCATCGAGACTCCCGACGCGGGCAGCGTCTCGTGCATCCCGCCGAACGCGACCGTCGGCTATCTGCCGCAGGAGCCCGAGCGCCGCGCCGGAGAGACGCTCCAGCAGTTCCTCGCGCGCCGGACCGGTGTCGCGGGCGCCGAGGCGATGTTGGAGACGAGCGCGCACGCGCTCGCGAGCGGCGAAGCCGGCGCCGACGATACCTATGCACACGCGCTCGATCGCTTCCTCGCGCTCGGCGGTCCCGACTTCGACGCGCGCGTCGGTGTCGTGTGCGAAGAGCTCGGCCTTCCCGAGCGGTTGCTCGCGAGCACGACCGAGACTCTGTCCGGCGGTGAGGCCGCGCGCGCGTCGCTCGCCGCGATCCTGCTGTCACGCTTCGATGTCTTCCTGCTCGACGAGCCGACGAACGACCTCGACTTCGCGGGACTCGACCGGTTGGAAGAGTTCGTCACGCGGTTGCCGGGCGGCGCGGTGATCGTGTCGCACGACCGCGCCTTCCTCGACCGCACGATCAACGCGGTGCTCGAGCTCGACGACCACGAGCACACTGCGAGCGAGTTCAACGGCGGCTGGGCCGCGTATTTGGAGGAACGCGCGATCGCGCGTCGGCACGCGGAAGAGGCGTACGCCGACTACACGACGAAGCGCACCGCGCTGAATCAGCGCGCGCAGCGCGAGCGCGAGTGGTCGATGCAGGGTGTCAGCAAGACGAAGAAGAGCAACGAGAAGGACAAGAACATCCGCGCGTTCCGACGGAACTCGAGCGAGCACGTCGCGGCGAAGGCGCGACTCACCGAGCGCGCGGCCGAACGGCTCGATGTCGTCGAGAAGCCGTGGGAGGGCTGGGAGCTGCACATGGAGATCGCGTCGGCGGCCCGCAGCGGCAGCGTCGTCGCGCGGCTCGAGCACGCGGTCGTGCAGCTCGGGGGGCACGCTCCCGCGGGGACGGGCGGTTCGCCCTGCGGACCGCCCGACTCGGCGTCCGAGGCGTCAGGAGCGGCGAGCGAAGCGAGCGCGACCGGAAGATTTGTGCTCGGCCCGGTCGACCTCGAGATCGGCTGGGCCGAGCGCGTCGCGATCCTCGGTCCCAACGGCAGCGGCAAGACCACGTTGCTGCGCGCGATCCTCGGCGATCTTCCGCTGCGCGCGGGCGAGCGCCGGCTCGGTCCCGGAGTGGTCGTGGGCACGCTCGAGCAGGCGCGGGCCCGCTTCGGCACGAGCCCCACGCTGCTCGACGGCTTCACCGCCGCGAGCCGATTCACGAACGCGGAGAGCCGCTCGCTGCTCGCCAAGTTCGGACTCGGCGCGGAGCACGTCGGGCGCGCGCCGGCGACGCTCTCGCCCGGTGAGCGCACTCGCGCCGAGCTCGCGTTGCTGAGCGCGATCGGCGTGAACTGTCTCGTGCTCGACGAGCCGACGAACCACCTCGACCTGCCCGCGATCGAGCAGTTGGAACAGGCACTCGAGGGGTTCGACGGCACGCTGCTGCTCGTGACGCACGACCGCGGCCTCATCGACGCGCTGCACTTCACGCGCACGATCGAGATCCAGGCCGGGCGGGTGGTGAGCGACCGCGCGGCGTAGCGCGTACTCCGACGGGAGTACGCCCAGCCTCGCCCGACGACGGATTTCGTCACCGCGCGCAGCCCGTACCCTGAGTGCGTGGACGCCGAGGTCTCGACCGCCCGCGCGCCGCATCGGCTCTGGCCCGAGTGGCGCTTCGACGCCGTGGTGGCGGGCGTCGTGGTCGTGCTCCAGGTCGCGTTCACCGCGCTCGCGTCGCGCCACCAGCATCCACATCGCGACTTCACGGTCGCCGCCGTCCTGCTCCTCGCCGTCGGCCCGGTTTCGTTGCTCGTGCGCCGCCGCTACCCACGCCTCGTGCTCGGGTTCGTCTTCGTGTCGACGCTCGCGTACTGGACCGCCGATTTCCCGAAGGGGCCGATCTTCTTCGCGCTCATCGTCGCGTTCGTGACGGTGGTGCTCGACGGTGACCGCGCGTTCGCGGTCGGCGTCGTCGTCGTGGGCTGGGCTGCGTTCCTGTGGGTGCCGTGGCTCTTCGAACGCGACTCGGGCCCGGGGATCGGCGCGATCGTCGGGCTCGCGGCGTGGCTCCTGGTGTTGCTCAGCGGCTCGGAGATCGCGCGGACGCGCCGCGAGCGCGCGATCGAGCGGGCGCAGACGCGCGACGAGAGCGCGCGTCGGCGCGCGAGCGAGGAGCGGGTGCGGATCGCGCAAGACCTCCACGACGTGCTCGCGCACAACATCTCGCTCATCAACGTGCAGGCCGGGGTCGCGCTTCACCTCGGCGACGAGCTGCCCGACTCCGCGCGCGACGCGTTCCAGGCGATCAAGATCGCGAGCCGCGACGCGCTCGGCGAGCTGCGGTCGGTGCTCGACATCCTGCGTGACCCCGAGCACGATCTCCCGCGCGCGCCGGTACCGGGTCTCGGCGATGTCGACGCGCTGGTCGCGCGGGTCGACGCGGCAGGGCTACGGGTCGCGAGCGAGGTGACCGGCAGTCCCCGTCCGCTGCCGACGAGCGTCGACGTAGCCGCGTACCGCATCGTGCAGGAAGCGCTGACGAACGTCGTACGGCACGCCGGCCCCGCGCACGCGCGGGTCCGCATCGAGTACCGGGCCGACGAGGTCGTCATCGAAGTCGTCGACGACGGCGTCGGCGCGCGCAACGGTCACGGAGCGACTGACGGCAATGGAATCGCAGGCATGCGTGAACGGGCGACCGCCGTGGGCGGACGTTTGCAGGCCGGCGGGACCCCCGACGGAGGCTTCCGCGTGCGCGCCGAGTTGCCCACCGGCCTGCCGGTCGGCGAGCCGGCATGATCCGCGTCGTCCTGGCCGACGATCAGGCGCTGGTGCGCGCCGGCTTTCGCGCTCTGCTCGACGCCGAGGCCGATGTCGAGGTCGTCGGTGAGGCGGCCGACGGGCGCGCGGCGGTCGCGCTCACGCGAGAGCACCGGCCCGACGTCGTGCTCATGGACATCCGCATGCCCGAGCTCGACGGGCTCGCGGCGACGCGCATGATCGCCGACGACGTCCGCCTCGCCGCGGTGCACATCGTCATCCTCACGACCTTCGAGCTCGACGAGTACGTGTTCGAAGCGCTGCGATCCGGCGCGAGCGGCTTCCTCGTGAAGGACACCGAGCCCGCGGAGCTCGTGCGCGCCGTTCACGCGGCGGCGGCGGGGGAGGCGTTGCTCTCGCCGAGCGTCACCCGCCGGCTCATCTCCGAGTTCGCGGCGAAGGCGAAGCCGCGTGAGGTCGCGCGCGATCTCGCGGTGCTCACCGATCGGGAGCGCGAGGTCATGGCGCTCGTCGCCGCCGGGCTCACGAACGACGAGATCGCGTCGCGACTCGTGATGAGCCCGGCGACCGCGAAGACACACGTGAGTCGGTCGATGATCAAGCTCGGCGCACGCGACCGCGCACAGCTCGTGGTCTTCGCGTACGAGAGCGGTCTGGTGCAGCCGGGGTGGACCGCCTGACGCGCGTACGCCGGCGGGCGTAGGTGCCGACGGGGTCGCTGCCGCACGAGCCGTAGCGCAGGAACCGACGATCGACGGACGTCGGCGCCGCGGGATCGGCGGATCGTGGAGCGGTCCCGATCCCAATCCTGCGAGGCGCTGCATGACGCTCCATCTCGGTAACCGGCCGCCGGCGATCCGTGCCGTCGGCCTCACCAAGCGGTTCGGTCACCAGATCGCGGTCGACGACGTCTCGTTCGAAGTGCCGAACGGCGTCGTCGCCGGGTTCGTCGGTCCGAACGGCGCGGGCAAGTCCACCACGTTGCGAATGCTGCTCGGCCTCGTGCGTCCGACGAGCGGCGAAGCCGAGGTGCTCGGACGCTCGATCGAGCACCCGTACGACTACCTCCCTGCCGTCGGCGCGCTCATCGAGGGCCCCGCGTTCTACGCCCCACTCAGCGGGCGCGAGAACCTCGAGGTGCTCGCGACGCTCGGCGGTGTCGAGCGCAATCGCGTGGCCACAGTGCTCGACATCGTCAACCTCGCGGAGCGCGCGGGCGATCCGTTCAAGACGTACTCGCTGGGCATGAAGCAACGGCTCGGCATTGCGGCCGCGTTGCTGCGCGATCCCGCGCTACTGGTCCTCGACGAGCCGACGAACGGCCTCGACCCCGCGGGTATGCGCGACATGCGCGAGCTCGTCACCGCGATCGCGGCGCAGGGTCCGACGGTGTTCGTGTCGTCGCACCTGCTCGGTGAGATCCAGAGCGTGTGCAACTGGCTCGTCGTCGTGCAGCGCGGCCGCCTCGCGTACCAGGGCTCGGTCGCGGAGCTCATCGACGGCGCGATCGAGCATCTCGTCGTCGCAACCGAACGCGCGGAAGACCTTGCAACCGTGGCGCGGATCGCGCAGGCCGCCGGGCACGAGGCCACCGTCGCCGACGGCCGGCTCACCGTTGCCGCGCCCGCGACGTTTGCCGGCGAGCTCGCGCGTCGCAGCGCCGCGGAAGGCATCACCCTCACCGAGATGACGCCGGTGCGGGGCACGCTCGAAGACCGATTCCTGCAACTCACGGGAGAACTGTCATGAACGATCGAACCTCCGGCGCCTTCCGCGCCGAGCTCATGAAGCTGCGCCGTCCGAAGATGCTTGCCGGCTTCTACGGCGCGATGGTCGGCTTCTCGGTGCTTGCGACGACGCTCGCGTTCCTCGTGGCGAAAGACCGGCCGCAGGTGTTCAACGGCGACCGGCCCGGTGCCGTCGGCTTCAGCCTCGCCGACCTCACGGGGAGCGCCGGCGCGACCCGGGGCTTCGTGCTCGGTGCCGGATTCGTCGGCGTGATCGTGCTCGTGATGTTCGCGGTGAGCATCGCGAGCGAGCACTCGTACGGCACGCTGCGGACGCTCGCGCTGTTCGAACCGCGACGATTGCGGTTGCTCGCGGGCAAGATCGCCGCGCTCGTCGTGTTCGTCGCGATCGGTTACGCGCTCGCCGAGGTCGCCGGCATCCTCACCGCGTACATCGCGGCCGGAATCAAAGGCGTGCCCGTGCACGCGTGGACGACGGGCGCGGGTCTGCAGTCGACCGCGTCGGCGTTCGGCGACGCGGTGCTGTCGGGCATCGGCTGGGGACTGCTCGGCATGATGGCCGCGATCGCACTCCGCACGTTGCCGATCACGCTCGCGGTGATGCTCGCGTGGGTGTTCCCGTTCGAGAACATCATGTTCCGTTCGTGGGCGGCGGCCGACCGGTGGTTCCCGGGCCTGCTGCTGCAAGGCGTCGGATCGGGGAGCGGCGGTTCCGGCGGCTGGACCCGCGCGGTGCTGATGACCGCGCTCTACGCCGGCCTGTTCCTCGCGGCGTCGAGCCTCATCTTCCGACGACGCGACATCACGGCGTAGTGATCCGCCGAACGCGCCCTGGCATGCCTTTGTCGCGTACCCGCCGTTATGTGCGGAGGAAGGCGCGCCGCGTGAATCGTGAAGTCGCCTGTCACCACGACGACGTGATGGGTGCTCCCGTCGTCGCCGAACGCGCAGTGATACACCGCAGGTTCGTCGCCACGCCCTGAGCGATCGACGAACGCGCGTGTCTTCTCGATGACCCAATCCGGAACCTCGGCCACCATGCGCCCAGATTGGCTGATCCCATGCTCGGGCGGTAGCGCCGAGCGGCAGTTATGGCGCCGTCAGGAACGACTGGATCGCGTTCGCCGTCTCGGCGTGCCTCTTGATCGTCAGATGGTTGGCATCGACCTCAACCAGAGTCGCGTCGGGTACTTCTCGCATGAAGCGGTCTCGATCGGCGATCGGCACCACGAACCCGCTACCGGGTCGCATCTCTTGGGAAGCTCTGACGAGCAGTGTCGGCATCGTCAGGTACTTCCATCGCGCGTAGGGGTGTTGCGTCCAGGTGTACGCCCGATCTTCTTCGACGGCCTCCGGGCTCGTTCGGTGCCTGAAGCGACCGTCGACCTCGGTCACGTCGGCGAGATGGACGCGATCCCAGTACTTGTCCCACGGCTCGATCAGTCCTCCCGACCGGACGTGCGTCAGATACTGCTCCACGGAGTCGTAGGTCGACCGCAAATCGTCAATTTCGCCGGCGATCACTGCACCAACGCCTCGATCGACACGTCCGGCGATGTCGATCAGGACGACGCGACGCAACCTGCTCGCGTCGAGTTCAGCGGTCTTCATCGCCACCGACCCGCCCATCGAGTGGCCGATCATGCTGAACTGCTCGGTGCCGAGCGCATCCGCGATGGCCAGAACGTCCCGTGCGTGATTCTCCCACCCGTAGCTGCCCGGCGCAGTCTTGTCGCTCTTGCCTCGGCCGCGCGGGTCCAGCGCGACCAACTGCAACTCATCACTACCAAGACGCTCACCGAGGAACGCAAATCGCTCGGCCGAGCCCTTCAGACCCGGGAACCCGATGACCAGCGGACCAGAGCGAGAGCCCCAACGTTGCGCACGGAGCCGTGATCCCCGCACGACGATCTCAAGATCCTCGGCAAGCGCCATCGCGCGCATCATGCCCGCTCTGCGCTCGCAACGCGAGGCGCCTCAGGCTCGCCTCGACAAGGCAGGCCGCCTTCCGTTTCCGCCATAGGTAGATCGCGAGAGCCGACGCGGACGACATTGCCCGGATTCGCGATCCCACCGTCGAGTGGCGCCTCGTCCCCATCGTCACTCGACACGGCGCGGTGCGCGCCCGACCAGAGCTCAGCTGAAGAGCAGATCCGCCAGGCGGTCGTGGTGCCACGACGTCGGGCCGAGCAGGTACTCGGACGCAGTCGCGCGCCGGATGAAGAGGTGAAGATCGTGCTCCCACGTGTAGCCGATGCCACCGTGGATCTGGATGCCGTCCTTCGAGCAGCGCCGCGCCGCGTCGCCGGCCGCCGCCTTCGCCACGTGCGCGGCGCGGGTGCGGTCGGCGTCGGCCGCGTCGACGGTCATCGACGCGTACTGCACCGCCGCGGTCGCGCGCTCGAGCGCGAGCGCGAGGTCGGCGAGCTTGTGCTGGATCGCCTGGAACGAGCCGATCGGCACGTCGAACTGCTTGCGTTCCTTCGCGTACTCGAGGGCCATGTCGAACAGCCGGCGCGCGGTGCCGACCATCTCGGCCGCGATGACCGTGTGCGCGCGGTCGCGCCACGCTTCCCATGCGTCGGCGGAGAGTTCGAACGATTCGCTCTCGACGTCGCCGACGTCGATGCGGAAGACGGGCCGCGTCGAGTCGACCGTGCGAATCGGTACGGGGTCGACGCGGTCGCGCGGCACCACGCGCACCGACGGGCCCGACTCGAGGATCACGATCCAGTCGGCGAGGTCGGCGTCGAGCACGAAATACTTCACGGTCTCGGCGTTCGGGATCCACTCGCCCGAGTTTCCTGCGATCGCGACCGTGGCGACCGCCTCACCGCTGATGACGGGCTCGAGCTGCGGATGCCGGATCGCTTCGAGCAGCGGACCCGCGAGCACGGCCGACGCGAAGAACGGTCCCGGTGCCGCGACGTAACCCATCTCCTCGAGGAACACGCAGAGGTCGCTCGCCGCGCCGGTCCCGAGCCCCGCGAACTCGCGCACGTGCTTGCGCAGCGGCACGATCGCGCTGCGATCCGTCATGTGCTCGCGCAGCAGCGTCGTCGGACACTCCTTCGCGAACATCGCGCGCGCGGTCTCGCGCAGGAGCTCCTGGTCGGGAGTGAAGGTGAAGTCCATCGTTACTTCCGCGGGAGCCCGAGGATGCGTTGGGCGATGATGTTGCGCTGGATCTCGGAGCTGCCGCCGGCGATCGTGTTGGCGAAGCTCATGAAGAACATGTTCACCCAACGTCCGTTCTCGTCGCCGAGCTCGGGATCGGTCACTGCGGCGAACGGTCCGCACAGCTCCATGCCGAGCTCGAACACCGCCTTGCCGGCCTCCGACGTCGCCATCTTCATGTAGGAGTGCTCGGGCGCCGACGAGCCCTGCGCGAACGACGCGAATCCCTTGTACCCGAGCGCGCGCAGGCTCGCGGCCAGCTCGTACTTCTCGGCGATGCGCCGGCGCGCGACGGGATCGAGGTCGTGACCCGTGCGCTTCGCGAGGTCGACGAGCGCGAACACCGTCTGCTCGAGTCGCGACACGCTGTCGACCCAGAGACCCGCACGCTCGTGTGCGAGCGATCCCTGCGTGATCATCCAGCCGCCGTTGAGCTCACCGACCAGGTTCTCGCGCGGCACCTCGACGTCGGTGAAGAAGACCTCGGCGAAGTCGGCCTTGCCGTTGATGTGACGGAGCGGGCGCACGTCGATGCCCGGTGTGTCCATGTCGATGATGAGCAGCGAGATGCCGCGGTGCTTCGGCGCCGACGGATCGGTGCGCACGTAGCAGAAGCACTTGCTCGCGATCATCGCGTAGCTCGTCCACACCTTCTGCCCGTTGACGACGAAGTGGTCGTCGAACAGTTGTGCGCGCGTCTGCAGCCCCGCGAGGTCGGAGCCCGCGTTGGGCTCGCTCATCCCGATGCACCAGATCGTGTCGCCGCGGATCGCCGCGGGCACCAACTTCTTCTGCTCGTCGTTGCCGAACTCGAGCAGGCTCGGCGCGACGATCGCGTAGCCGGGGAAGTGCGTCGCGCGCGGGATGCGCCGCTTCGACAGCTCCTCGAGATAGATGAGCGTCTGGATCGGCGTGGAGTTCCGTCCGCCGAGCTCGGGCGGGTACGCGGGGATCATCCAGCCGTTGTCGAACAGCTTCGCCTGCCACGCGCGCAGCCAGTCGGGGATGATCGAGGCTTCGTCGGGACGGGACTCGCCGAAGTCGTAGCCGTGCGCTTCCGGCGGCGCTTCGGTGTCGAGGAAGGTCGCGAGCTCGGCGCGGAATGCCTCGTCCTGCGCGCTCCAAGCCAGCTGCATTGCGCTCCCGCGCCTTCCCGTGATCCCGTGAAACCTGACGCCGACGTCAGCCTCCGACCCTACCGGCGGTGCTCGGCGCGCGGCCATTTGGGTGCTCGTAGGCTCGCGCTGTGCTGACGCCGTTCGACGACTATCCGCTGCACCAGACGTCCGAGCCGGTCGCCCACACCGCGCAGAGCAGCCTGAACCACTACGACCGCTACTTTTTCAACGGCTACACGCGCGACGGGTCGCTCTACTTCGGGGCCGCGTTGGGCTTGTATCCGAACCGGAAAGTGATGGACGCCGCGTTCGCGGTGTTGCACGACGGCGAGGAGATCAGCGTCATCGCGTCGCGGCGCGCGCCGCTCGACCCGACCGAGACGCGCGTCGGTCCGATCTCGATCACGATCGAGGAACCGTTCCGGCGGATGCGCGTGCGTGTCGAGCCGAACGACTCCGGGATCGAGGCCGACCTCGTGTTCGGCGCGCGCTCGCCCGTCGTCGAGGAGCCGCGTTTCACGCTGTTCAACGAGGCGACCGCGGTGTTCGACTACACGCGACTCACGCAGTGGGGCGCGTGGTCGGGCTCGCTGACGGTCGACGGCGCGGTTCACGAGATCACGCCCGACTCGGTGCTCGGGTGTCGCGATCGTTCGTGGGGCGTCCGTCCGGTCGGCACCGCGCCGCCGGGACCATCGGCGTTCGGCCCACAGTTCTTCTGGCTGTGGGCGCCGATCAACTTCGACGACGTCTGCGTCCACTTCGACACGAACGAGCACGGCGACGGCCGGCAGTGGCACCACGAAGGGCTCGTGATGCCCGTGCTGTCGTCGCCGAGCGATCCGGTGTTCGGACCCGATGTCGCGATGGAGGTGATGGAATCGGCGCGCGCCTCGGTCGCGTGGGAGCCGGGCACTCGTCGCGCTCGGAACGCAGTTGTTCAGTTGCAGCCGTTGCGCGGTGACGCGCTCTCGGTCGAGCTCGAGCCGCTCGCGACGTTCCACATGCGCGGGCTCGGCTACCTGCACCCCGAGTGGGGACACGGCCAGTGGCACGGTGATCTCGACGTGCACACCGAGCGGTGGAAGGTCGCGGATCACATGACGGGCGTCGACCCGTTCCATCTGCACATCCAGCAGATCGTGCGGGCGACGATGGGCGAGCGCGTCGGCGTCGGCGTGTTCGAACAGCTCGTGCTCGGGCCGCACGAGCCGTCGGGGTTCACCGATCTCTTCGACGGCGCGCCCGCAACCTAGAACGCGACGCGCCGCAAGAGCTCGCGCAAGTTCGCCTCGGTCGTCTGCGCGATCGCGTCGTCGATCGTGAGCCACTGCAGCTGCGCGTCCTCCGACTCCGCGACGATCGCGTCGGGATCCTCGGTCGTGAGGACGTAGCGGAAGTCGGCGTGCTCGTGCGCGGGCTCGAGGTCGTTCGCCGGGACCGGCACGATCACGATCTGAACCGGTTCGTCCGCCTGCGCCCGCAGATCTGTCAGTCCGGTTTCCTCGCACGCTTCCCGCAACGCGACCGCGAGCGGGTCGTGCTCACCGGGGTCGAAATGCCCGCCCACCTGCATCCACATCTGCATGCGCGGGTGCCAGCGCAGCAGCACGCGTCGCGTCGGCGGATGCACCACGACCGCGGAACCGGTCACGTGCACCGCGGTCGTGCGCGCGAACACGTCGTCACCGCCTTCGATCAACGCCTGCAGCCGCGCCACGTCGACCGCCTCGACCGGATCGCGCGCGTGGTGCGACCCGAGCGCTTCGCGGAGTGCACCCGCCGGCCCGCTGACCATGGGTCGGCATCGTAGGGGTTCGGTGTTCGATCGGGACCGTCCTCGTTGCTGCGGTGCGCCACGCGACAGCGGTCACGCAGCACCGAGGATCGGAACCCCGACCGGCTCGCTACTTCACCTTCGTGACCCGACCGCTCGTGTTGACGAAGTACGTGAGGCCGGTGCGAGTGGGCTTGATGTCGATGCTCGTGCCCATCGGCGTGGTCTTCTTGCACGAGACGGCGAGCACGATGGTGTTCGATGTGTTGAGTGCGACGCGCGGGTAGACGATGTCGTCGCCGCCATCACCACCCGACGCCGTGACCGGACCGCTGAAGGTCGCCCAGTTCACGAAGGTCACGTAGTTGCCGCTGCCCGGACACCACCCGTCCTGGCGCGCGGTCACGACGTAGACGTTGCCCGTCGACGCGGATGCCGGAAGCGCGGTGATCGGGATCACCAACGCGATCGATCCCGCCAGTGCTGCGAACGCGGCTCCCGTCTTGCGTTTCCAGGAGTCGAGGACACCGCGCTTCGCCGCGCCCACCCTCGATGTCTGCTGGTCGTTCATGCGGACTCCCTCAGTCGGCTACCTGACCGACTCAGCATGAACGGGGGCCGACCCACTGACCGTCGCCGCGGCGACGTCACGGGTGTCAGCTCGCGCACACAATGAAAGCAGCGAAGCTCAGCGCGCGGGCGTGAACGTGCACGGCATGCGCTTGATGCCGTGGATGAAGGCGGATTGCAGCAGGTCGGGCTCGCCGCTCACCTCGATGTCGGGGAGCCGGCGGAACAGCTCTTCGAACATCACCTTGATCTCGCGGCGCGCGAGGTTCGCGCCGAGGCAGAAGTGCGGACCGCCCGCGCCGAAGCCGACGTGCTCGTTCGGCGTGCGCGTGACGTCGAATCGGAACGGGTCCTCGAAGGCGCGCTCGTCGCGGTTCGCGGAGTTGTAGAAGAGCACGACCTTCTGCCCGGCCTTGATCTCCTGCCCACCGACGTTGACGTCGCGCGTCGCGAGCCGGCGGAAGTGGATCACCGGCGTCGCCCAGCGCACGATCTCCTCGACCGCGGTGGGGGAGACGCGCTCGAAGTCGTTCATCCAGATCTGGCGCTGGTCCGGACGCTTCGTGAGCTCGAGCAGACCGTGGCTGATCGCGGTGCGCGTCGTCTCGTTGCCGGCGACGACGAGCAGCAGGAAGAACGAGCCGAGCTCGCTCGTGGTGAGCCGGTGCTTGTCGCCCGACTCGTCGGCGACCTCCGCGTGCATCAGCGCGCTCGTGATGTCGTCGCGCGGATCGGCGAGCCGCTGCTCCGCGAGCGCGAGCCCGTACTGGAACAGCTCCATGCCCGCGGCCATGAGCCCTTCGAGCGTCTGCACGTACTCCGGATCGCCGACACCGAGGATCACGTTCGTGAGCTCGAACAGCCGCTGGTGGTCGCGGCGCGGGATGCCGAGCATGTCGCAGATGACCTGCAACGGCAGCGCGGCCGCGACCTCCGACACGAAGTCGCATTCACCGAGCGGCGCGACGCGGTCGACGATGTCGCGCGCCTGCTCGCGCACCGACGCCTCGATCTTCGCGATCTGGCGCGGCGTGAACCCGCGGTTCACGATGAGGCGCAAGCGCGTGTGGCGCGGCGCGTCCATGTTGATGATGGATCCGAGCCACTCCGCGATCTCTGGTGGGATGTCGCCGATGGTGCTGCTCGGCGCGGAGTGGAATGTCTCGGGGTCGCGGCTCGCCTGCATCACGTCGGCGTAGCGGGTGAGCGCCCAGAAGCCGGGGCCCTGTGGGAAGGGCACGTCGGGCGGCGGCACCGGCTCGGCGTGGAACGACACCGGCCGCTCGTCGCGCAGCTTGGCGAAGATGCCCTCGCGGTCGGGGCGCATCCACTGCTCGAGCTCGCCGAGCTGGATGTCGTCGAGCGCGAGATCGGTGCTGGGAATCGGGATCGTCACCGTCATGCGCGCCAGCCTATGAGGGCACAGGGCGGACGGCGGTCACGTCGACCCTCCACCTTGCGACCGTCAGTATCCGTAGCGGGCACTCAGCGTCGCAAAGTGGGCTCGGCACCGATTTCGCACGAGTCCGGCGCGCATCAACGGTTAGCGTGGCCACCTCGGATCGGGGGATCGGTGGAGCTCGCCAGTCGCCGGGCGCGCAGGCTCGACGTGCCGTTGTCGTTGCTCGTCGTCGCCGCGACGGTCACCGTCGGATTCGGCGCGATCTTCGCGTTGCTGCCCGACTACCAGACCGCGCTGCACTTCCCGGCGTGGGGACTCGGCGCCGCGGTCGGCGCATCGTTCCTGGCCGGCTTCGTCGCCCAGGTCGTGCTGTCGCGGTACGCCGACCGCGGCTACGGGCGCCTGATGCTCTTCGCGGGCGTCGTCGTGTCCGTCGTCGGACTCGTCTGGCTCGGGATCGCGCATCATCTCATCGAGCTCATCGGCGCGCGCATCGTGCTCGGCCTCGGCGAAGGTTGCTTCGTGCCCGCGGCGCGCCGCGTCGTGATCGAGCGCAACCCGGAGAACGTCGGTGCTGCCCTCGGCCGCCTTTCGAGCTTCACCGTCGGCGGCTTCCTGCTCGGGCCGCCGATCGGCGCGGTCATCGCCGATGCGTTCGGGCTGCGCGTGCCCTTCTTCCTGCTCGCCGCGCTGCTCGCGTGCGCGTTGCCGTCCGTATCGCGCATGCACGTCGGCGCGCTCGACCCCGACGACGTGCCGCGCCACGTCGTGCGCACGCTGTTGCGCAGCCGGGGATTGCGCGCAGGACTGCTGCTCGGCGTCACGCTCTACGTCCCGATCGGCGTGTACGACTCCCTGTGGGCGCGGTTCCTGGAGGACCTCGGCGCGACCCGGCTGTTCGTCGCGATCTCGCTGACGATCCTCGCCGCGCCGATCGCGCTCCTGTCACCGGTCGCGGGGCGCCTCGCCGATCGCGTCGGGCCGCTGCGGCTCGGCACGATGTGCGCGGTGTGCACGGTGCCGTTCATCGTGTCGTACGGGTTCGTGCCGGTCCCGATGGTGCTCGCGCTCATCGGGTTCGTGCAGTCGGTGTTCGACGCCGGCGGCACGACCGCGGGTCAGGCCGCGGTCGCGGAGTCGAGCCCGCCGGCGCTGGTCGCCGCGGGGCAGGGTCTGTACGAGGCGACCGGACTCATGATCGCGGCGCTGTCGGCCGCGGTCGCCGCGCCCTTGTACGGGCAGTGGGGCGCGGCCGCGCTCTGGACGACGCTCGGCATCGCGGTCGGTGTGTGTGGACTCCTCGCGTACCACACGGGTGCGGAGGAGGAACGCGAGATCAGAAGGCGCGCAGCGCCTCGATGACGTCGCGCTCGCGGCGCGCGAAGCCGCGTACGACGGCGATGTCGCCGTGCCGTGCGCGCACCATCGCGAGCAGGCAACCGACCACGCACGCCATCGTCATCGCGTCGAACTCGGGCGTCTCGAGACCGACGCTCGTCGCGAGATCGTCGGAGTGCACGACGAGCTCGACCATGCGCGTCACGAGGTACTCGTCGAGCGGCATGACGATGTCGAGCGCGACCTGCACCGCGCGCTCCGCGGGCTCCGAGCCGAAGCGTCGATCGAGCTCGAGCAGTGTCCCGTCGACCCGTTCGACGAGCGCGTCCCGGCCCGCGGCCGCTTCTTCCGCGGCGCGCACGCGGATCCCCGCGTCCATCGCGCCCTCCGCTGCGGCCGCGGCACCGAGCACGGCTTCGAAGTACTGATCTGCGGTTGTCGTCGCGGCCTCGGGATCGGCGTCCGGTGACGCGTCGAGGTACGAGACGACGACGAACGCGGCGCGCGCGAGGTGTCCCGCGAGCGCGCCGATGGTCAGCTCGGGCAGCGCGCTCGGCTCGCGCCACTGCGCGGCGACCGCGCGCGACGCGATCAGCCCGCGCGCTTCGGCGGTGGCACCGAGGAAGGCGTCACGGACGAGCTCGCTCGGCGTCGGCACGGCTGCGAAGGAGCGACGGTCAGTCCTGGACCGGCGGCATGAAGACCGGCACGCCCTTGCCCGTCTTGGCGAAGAGGCTCTCGGCGGCGGCGCCGAACGACTGCACCGTCCACTCCTTGTCCGACTCCGCCTGCGTCACCGGCCGCCAGCCCGTGAGCAGCTGCACCTGACCGCCCATGACCTTCACGACCTGGCCGGTCACGCCTTCGGACAGGTCGGATGCGAGCCACGCCACGACCGCCGAGATGTTCTCGGGGGCGAAGCGGTCGAACTCGCCTTCCTTCTTGTCCATGAAACCGCCGGTCGCGACCGTGTCGGTGAGACGCGTGCGGGCGGTCGGCGTGACCGCGTTCACGCGCACGCCGCTGCGCTCGAGCTCACGCGCCATGACGATCGTCATCGCCGCGATGCCGGCCTTCGCGGCCGCGTAGTTCGCCTGCCCGGCGTTGCCGTAGAGCCCGGACTCCGACGCGGTGTTCACGATCTTGGCGTTCTGCGGCTCGCCCGATTCCTTCGCCTTGCCGCGCCAGTAGCTGGCCGCGAAGCGCGACGGTGCGAAGTGGCCCTTGAGGTGGACGTCGACGACCGAGTCCCACTCGGCCTCGTCCATGTTGAAGCTCATCTTGTCGCGCAGGATCCCGGCGTTGTTCACGAGGACGTCGAGGCGGCCGAAGGTGTCGACCGCCTGCTCGATCATCTCCTGCGCGCCCTTCCACGAGGAGACGCTCGCGCCGTTCACGATCGCGCGGCCGCCGTTGCCGTTGATCTCGGCGACGACTTCCTGCGCGGGGGTGGCGTCGGCACCGGCACCGGCGATGTCGCCGCCGAGGTCGTTCGCGACGACCGCCGCGCCCTCGTGCGCGAACAGCAGCGCGTGCGCGCGGCCGATGCCGCGTCCCGCACCGGTGACGATCGCGACCTTGCCGTCGAACAGACCCACGGTGATTCCCTTCGCTCAGAAGTCGGCGCGCATTCGACCAGAGCCGGTTCCGCGCCCGCCAATCGTCTCGGTGGTCTCAGTGGTACTGCGTTGCCCGGCGATACGCCGGCAACGCAGTACCACGGGACCGGCGTGAAGGCTCAGGTCCCGGTGAACTGCGTGTCGCGCTTCTCCTTGAATGCGGTCATGCCCTCGCGCAGGTCGCCGGTCGTGGTGGCGAGCGCCTGGAAGTGACCCTCGAGCTCGAGCGAGTGCGCGAGGTCGGTCTCGAAGCTCGCGTTCAGCAGCCGCTTGGTGAGCCCGAACGCGCGCGTCGGGCCGGCGGCGAGCTTCGCGGCGAGAGCGGTCGACTCCGCGTCGAGCGTGTCGGCCTCGACGCACGAGTACGCGAGCCCGAGGTCGACCGCGGCCTGACCGATCGCGCCCTCGCCGAGCAGCAGCATCGCCTTCGCGCGCGGCAGGCCGACGAGCCGCGGCAACAGGTACGCGCCGCCCGCGTCGGCGACGAGGCCCCAGCGGTGGAACGACCAGAGGAACCGCGTCGTGGGTGTGACCATCACGAAGTCGCACGCGAGCGCGAGGTGCGCGCCCGGCCCGACCGCGACGCCGTTCACGGCCGCGACCGTGGGCTTGTCGAGATCCCACAGCTCGCGAATGAAGGCCTGCACGCCCGCGCGCAGCGCCTCCGACGTCGATCGCACCTCGAAGTCGTCGCGGCCCGCCTGCGCGACCGTCGACGCCGACAGGTCCATGCCCGCGCAGAACGCGTCGCCGACACCGGTGACGAGCAGCGCGCGCACCTTCGGGTTGCTACGCGCGGCACGCACGTGGGTGACGAGGTCGTCGCGCATCTCCGCGGTCAGCGCGTTCTTCGCCTCGGGCCGGTCGAGGACGATGCGGGCGACGTGGTCGTCGCCGATGTCGACACGGATCATCGCGTCACCGCCGGTTCGTCAGGATGTTGACGACCGCGACGCCCGAGCCGCGTCCACCCGCGTTGTGTTGCAGCGCGAAGCCGTGGCGGGTCTCGATCTGGCGTTCGCCCGCATCGCCGCGCAGCTGCCACCAGCACTCGGTGATCTGCGCGACGCCGGTCGCGCCGATCGGGTGGCCCTTGGCGAGCAGCCCGCCGGAGGTGTTGACGGGGATGCGGCCGTCGAGCGCGGTCTCGCCCTCGAGGCTCGCGGGTCCGCCCTTGCCCTTCTCGACGAACCCGAGGTCCTCGATGTCGAGGATCTCGGTGATCGTGAAGCAGTCGTGCACTTCGGCGCAGTCGATGTCGCCAGGTCCGACGCCGGCCATCGCGTAGGCGCGCTCGGCCGCGAGCCGGGTCGCCTTGATCTCGGTGAACGACGACTTCTCGTGCAGGTACGGGTGGTCGGTCGCGACGCCGAAGCCCGCCACCCACACCGGCCGCTCGGTGAACTCCTCGGCCCGCTCCGCGTTGACGAGCAACACGGCTGCCGCGCCGTCGGTCTGCGGGCAGCAGTCGAGGAGATGCAGCGGATGGCACACCGGCACCGACTTCAACACGTCGTCGACGGTGATCTCGTTCTGGAAGTGCGCGTACGGATCGCGCGCGCCGTTGTAGTGGTTCTTCACCGCGACCGACGCGAGCATCTCGCGCGTCGTACCGAAGTCGGCCATGTGGCGCGTCGCGAACGGCGCGAACAACACGGGCGCGGTCTCGCCGCGCGTGAAGATCGGATGACCGGCCGCGGCGCGCGACAGCAACCCCTCTTCCGTCGACTTGTCGCGCATCTTCTCGACACCGATCACGAGTACGACGTCGTGCACGCCGCTCGCGACCGCCATCGCGCCGACGCGGAACGCATCCGACCCCGACGGGCACGCGTTCTCGATGCGCGTGCAGGGGATGCCGGTGAGGCCGATCGCGGTGGGCACGGTGTTGCCGCCGATGCCTTCCTGTCCCCACAGCGTTCCCCGCTGCGTGGCAACGAAGGCCGCCTCGACGAGCTCGGGCTCGAAGCCCTTGTCGACGCTCGCGACCGCGGCCGAGAACGCACCCGCCGCCATCTGCTCGTAGCTCTGGTCGAACAGCTCGCCCATCTTGATGAGGCCGGCGCCGACGACGGCGACCCGGTTCCAGCTCATTGCGGCTCCGACCTCCGGCACTCGATCCTCACGGTGCGGCGAACCTTCGCGATTGACCGCGCCTGCGGTCTGCGCCTGGCCCTCATTGACCGACCTCCGCTGCCGACGGCACTTGCTTCGCCTTGAATCCGTACACGGGCACGCCGCGCTCGTACGCGTAGCGCCGCAGCACGAGCCGCATCTTGGCGCCGATCGCGAGCTGCTCACCCTTGCCGACGACCTGGAGCATGAGCCGCGCACCGTCGTCGAGGTCGAGCACCGCGAGCGGGAGCGGCGCGACGAACGGCGCCGGCATCGTGTGGTTCACGACGTACGTGTGCACCGTGCCCTGCCGCGCCAGCGCGACCGGCTCGAGCTTCGGGCCACCGCACGCGATGCAGTGCGGATGGATCGACGGCGGAGTGCTGATCGTGCCGCAGTCGACACACCGGCCACCGAGCAGCCCGAGCATCTCCTCCGCGCCGCGTACGAACATCGCACTCTCCGGCGGAACGCCCATCGGGATCGTCTCGCCGCTCGCGACCAGCTGCCCGCGCGCCCGCAGCGCCTCCGTGTAGCCGATCTCTTCGCCCTCGGAGATCGCGCGCGCCACCGCGGTGGCGCCGGGCACCGGCCGGTCGGCGTGGATCGCGATCGCGGTGGCGCGGCCGCCGCCGTAGCCGACGATGCCGACGGTGCCGGCCGCGTCGAGCGCGCCGACCGCGCCGAGCAGCGCGGCCGCGGCGCCGGTGTCGCCGAGCTCGCCGTAGACCTCGGCCGACGGCGGGGCGCCCGCGCCGGTCTGCTTGGCGAGCGTGCCGCCGAGGCGACCGTCGGGATCGGGGAGCGACCACGCGCGGGGGTCGAGCGCATTGAGCTGCTCGACGACTCCCGAGGTCAGCGGCAGGAAGATCTCCTCCCGGAACAGGCGGCCGTCGTAGAGGTCGCGGGTGTCGGACTCGGCGTCGCCGCGGTAGCGATCGACGACGGGAAGGTGGCGCGTGATGCGGGCGCCGATCGATGCCGCGCCGCCATCGGCGGTGAGCACCAGCGCCGCCGCGCCGGCGCCGCAACGGGCCTCGGCGGCGGTGCCCACCCCGGCCCGCAGCGCGTCGGACGCGATCACGAGCGCGACGCGGGCGCTGCCCGCCACGATCGCGTCGGAGGCCGCGGCCAGCGCGTCGATGCCGGCGTGGGTCGAGCCCGACGACAACGCACCGCCGGACTCCGCGGCGAGCCCGAGCGCGCCGGCGAGGAAGGCGTGGCTCGGCCCCTCGGCGAAGGGCGGGCGGGTCGTTCCCCACCACAGGCCGTCGACCGCCGCCGGCTCGATACCGGCCGCGTCGAGGGCCCGGGTGCCGGCCTCCCAGGCCAGGGTCAGGGTGTCCTCGTCGGGCGCGCACACCGCGGCCTGCCCCCGGCCGCCGCCCCGTCCCCAGGCCTTGCCAACCGCGGCGGCGGGGAGGCGGTGGGTGGGCGCGGCGCCGCCGACGGCCGCCAAGCGGGCATTCACGTCAGGTCCTCCGGAGACCAGGTGGGTCGCGGTGCGGCCGGCCCGAGCCGGGGACTGAGGCGTCGGGGGCGGCGAGCGAAGCGAGTGCGACGGAGCGGCACGGATCTCCTCGATCGGGACGAACGGAGCGCGCCAACGTTACCCGGCGCCGTTTCGCCTGCTCCGAGGGTCAAGACGGGGCCCGAACCGGTCGATGAGAAGCGGTGGAGGGCACGGGACCCGATCCGAGCGACCGCGAACGCGCCCTGCTCGCGCGCCCGGCCGCGAGACCCGGTTGGAGGACTTGGTGAGCAATCGTGCCGACGACACGCAATTGACCGAGGACCGTTTCCGCGCGCTCGTCGAGCACTCGTCCGACGTGTTCATGGTCGTCGACCGCGCGGGCAACGTGAGCGATGTCAGCCCGTCCGTCACGCACGTGCTCGGCTACGACGCGCGCGACCTTGCGCGTTTCGTCGACGACCTCGTCGACGAACCCGACCGCGAGCGTGCGCGCGCGATCCTCGCCGCCGCCGAGGCCCGTCCGGGCGGTGAGCCGGTGTGGGCCGAGCTGCGCGTGCGCGATGCGAAGGGCGCGGTGCGGTGGCTCGAGGTCGTCGTCACCAATCACGCCGGCGACTCGCGCGTGAAGGGACTCGTGTGCAACATGCGCGACGTGTCCGAGCGCAAGGGCATCGAAGCCGAGCTCGAGCACCGCGCACACCACGATCAGCTGACCGGCCTTCCGAATCGGGTGAGCTTCCTCGCTCGTGTCGACTCGGCCGTCGAGGAGGCGCGCGAGGCGGGCACGAGCCTCGGCGTGTTGTACGTCGACGTCGATCGGTTCAAGGAGATCAACGACAGCCTCGGGCACGACGCGGGCGACCACCTGCTGCACGACCTGGCGCACCGCTTGCGATCGTGTGTCCGTCCGCAGGATCTCGTCGCGCGCTACGGCGGTGACGAGTTCAGCGTGTTGCTCGAAGACCTCGACTCGGTCGGGGCCGCGACCGCGGTCGCCGACCGCATCGCCGACGCGCTCGGCGAGCCGCTCATCTTCGAGGGTCACGAGGTCGTGCTCACCGCGAGCGTCGGCATCGCGGTCTCGCACGCCGGCGACGAGACGACCGGCGAGCTCATGCGTCACGCCGATCTCGCGATGTTCGTCGCGAAGGACCAGGGCCGCTCCGGTTGGGAGCTGTTCGACTCGCCCGTCGACCCCGGCGAGCCCGTGCGTCGTGAGCTCGAAGACGAGTTGTGGGACGCGCTCGACAGCGAGCAGCTCGTCGTGCGCTTCCAGCCCGAGTTCTCGCTCGCGAGTGGCGACGTCGTCGCCGCCGAGGCGCTCGTGCGCTGGCCGCACCCGACGCGCGGCCTGCTGGAGCCCGACGACTTCCTGCCGCTCGCGAAAGAGACGAACCTCATCGTCGCGGTCGACCGCTACGTGCTGCGCCAGGCCTGCCGGTGCGCGCGCGAATGGTGGGACCTGCGCAGCCCGCGCGAGCGCGCGGTCGTCTCGGTGAACCTGTCGCCGCGCTTCTTGCGCCAGCCCGACGTCGTCGAAGACATCGTCGCGACGATGCGCGAGACCGGCGCCGACCCGCGGGGCCTGCGCCTCGAGATCACGGAGCGCACCGCGCTCACCGACATCGACCAGACGGTCGAGACGCTCGAGGCGCTGCGCCGGCTCGGCATCCGCGTTGCGATCGACGACTTCGGCACCGGCTACTCGTCGCTCAGCTACCTCAAGCGACTGCCGGTCGACGTGGTGAAGCTCGACCGCAGCTTCGTGGAGAGCATGGACCAGCTCGAGTCCGACGTCGCGATCGTGCAGGCCGTCATCACGATGAGCCACGCGCTCGGGATGAAGGTCACGGCCGAGGGTGTGGAGCGGGTCGAGCAGGCCGCGCGCCTGCGCCGACTCGGCTGCGACACCGCGATGGGTTGGTACTGGACCAGCGCGGTCGACGCCGACGCGATGGCCGACATCCTCCAGGACGGCGTCGTGCGCGAAGACATTCCCGTCGTCGCGCTGGCCCGCGCCGCCGCAGCCGGAGGCAATTAGCCCCTACTGCGCTTCCCACATCGCGAGGCCTTCGGGATCGTGGAGGCCGCTGCCCACGACTTCGGGGAGGAGCGGGCGGTTGCCGACGAACGCGATGCGCCGGATCGTGCCCGCGCGCACGCCGGGAACGACCGTGGCGCCGCGGCGCTCGAAGCCCGCATCCGCGTAGTAGAGCGCGCCGTCGGGCGCGACCGCGAGCCCGACCGGGGTGCCGTTCGCGAACGGCCGCGTGCCGAGCGCGCTCGTTGCCGGCGCGAGGACGCGACGCACGAAGTGACCGTCGGCGGTGATCTCCGTGATCGCGCCGGTGCGCGGGGTCGACACGAGCAGGTCGCCGTTGTGCGCGCGCACGAGCACCGCGGGATTCGCGAGCCCGAGGGTCGCGGCGTTCGCGACCAGGGACGTGTGCACCACGCCGAACGCGATCAGGGCATGCGTCGCGTCGCGTTGTGAGCAGCCGCCCGCCGGGCTCGCCGCGCTCGGGAGCGTCGACGTGAGGAAGCTCGTGATGCCGCGCCCGCGCGACTCGGCGACGAGCACATGATCGGCGTCGACGAGCACGCCTTCGGGCGCGGCGAGCGTCACCGCGACCTTGCACGACGGCACGCGCTCGCGATCGAGCGGCGGGAACCACTCGACGAGCTGACCGTTCGCGTTCCCGCCCGTGCGGTTTCCGAGGTCGGTCGTCAGTAGCCGTCCGTCGGGAAGGAATGCACACCCGAACGGCGTCGGCGCGTCCGCAGAAGGTTGGAACGTCGGCACGAGCCGCGCGGTCTCGCTGGCGCCGAGCTTGCCGAGCGTCGATCCCGACAGGTCGAACACGCCCCAGCCGACCTGCGCGTCCGCGGCGGCGGTGCGGTCGACCGCGACGAAGCGCGTCGGGTCGGTCGGATCGAAGCAGATCTGCCCGCTGACGTCGACGCCGTCGCGGTCGGCGTCGGCCGACGGCACGACGACCTGCGTCGCGAACGGGCGCGTCGTCGGGTACGCGTCGAGCTCGTCGCCCTGCGTGCTGAACGCGATCGCGGGTCCGGCCGCGGTGACGGTCGTGGTGGTCGTCGCGGCCGACGAGGTCGGAACCGACGACGTGGTGCCACCGCCGGCCGACGAGCCGCTCCCGCCGTGGCACGCGGCCAACGCCAGAGCCAACGCGCCTGCGAGCGTGACGGTTCGGAACCGGGCGCGACGCACGCGGCATGGTACCGACCGCAATGCGCCCGTCAGGGGCGCGGAAGCTGGTCGAACAGCGTCGCGACCGTGCGGTCGGGCGACGCGATCGTCACGGCGACGAGGTTCTTCAGGTACCGGTCGAGGAACGCGTTCGTCACCGTGAGCACCGCCGTGTTCGCGCGCGTGCCCGCCGCCTCGTACGGCGCGACGTGGCCGCCCTTCGGGAGGGTGAGGAAGTACTTCGGAGTCGGCGCGTGCGCGTACGCGTTGCGATCGTTCGCATACGGCACGACGTCGTCGTCGCGCGCGTGAACGAACAGCAGCGGCGGTGCGCCGTTCTTGTAGAAGGGCCGCGGGAACCCGACGGCCATCTCGCCGGCGAGCACGATCGCGGCGGTGACCCGCCGATCGCGGCAGCACGAGTTACCGGCCAACGCGAGCACGGTCCACGCGCCTTCCGAATGTCCGATCGCGGCGACGCGACGCGCGTCGACGAGCTGGTACATCCACGAGCCCGGCTGCGTGTCGAGGCCGATCACGCGCGAGAGCACGAAGCTGAGGTCGCCCGGTTGCTCGGCGACGTCGGCGTAGCTCGGGCCGCCGCGCGCGTCGCCGTTCGACAGCGGAAACTCGGGGGCGACCACCACGTACCCGCGCGACGTCCAGCTCATGATCTCGGCGAGGTAGTCGGCCGGTTCGCCGCCGTGCCCGTGCGCGAAGAGGATGATCGGGAAGGGAGCCGCCGCGTGGTCGGCGGTCGCGCCGTGGTGCACGTACGTGCTCGGTGTGCCCTCGGCGGGATACCAGATCGTCGTCAGCAGCTCGCGGTACGACTTGGCGCGGTAGCCGTTGTTCGCCGGCGTCGGTCGCGAGTCGTCGATCCACTCGTAGGTGTGCGCGCCGACGCGGTAGGGAACCGCGGGGATCCCGATGGGCGGCAGGCTCGACGTCGTGGTCGTCGGCGCGACCGTGGTGGTCGTCGTGGTCGAGGTCGACGACGTTGTCGTCGCGATCGGGTGTGTCGCCTCGGGTGACGCGGGCGGTGGCGACGCGCCGTTCGCGGCCGAGCACGCCGCGGTCAAGCAGACGAGCGCGGAGAGCGCGACGAGCGCGGGGGCTAGGCGCCGAGTCCGAGCAGGCGCTCGCGTCGCAACGAGCGCGCGCCGCTCGCGAGCACGATCACCGCGCCCATCCATGCCACGAGCCCGAGCCCGCCGCCGAAGAGCTTCGCCCGCGAGAGCGATCCGGTCGCGAGCGCGTAGGCGAGGATCACGAGCGGCAACGTCACCAGCGCCGAGGCCTGCTGCGCGGCCGCCGCGCTCGACACGCGCGACGAGATCCGCAGGATGATGCCGACCACCAGGGCGAGGAACGGCGGGACCACCCAGAGGACGAGGATCCACCAGTTGGTCGTAGGGAAGAACCATCCACCCACTTGCGGTCCGACGATCAGGTTGACGATCAACGAGTACAGCAGGAACCCGACCCCCGCGGTGAGATAGCCGGGCAGCAGACTGGCGACGAGCTTACCGATGAAGATCTCGCGCTCCGACGCCGGAGAGTGCGCGAGGAACTCGCCGCTGCCGCGCTCGCGTTCGCCGATGATCGTCTGCGAGCCGACCGCCGACGAGACGGTGAGCGGCACGATGATCGCGAGCGGCGCGAAGAGGTAGACGGCGAGCGCGTACGCGGCCTGCACGTTCGGCGCGCGGCCCGCGGTCTGATGCTGGATCGACTTGGGCAGCGAGCCCATGAGGTTGCCGATCTGCGTGACGATGCCGGCGTCCTTGATCGTGGAGAGGCCCGCGAAGAGCGCGGCCGGCATCACGACGAAGAAGAGCGCGGCGATGATGCCGAGCGGTAGCCAGAAGTCGCGGCTGCTGCGCAACTGGCGCAGGTCCGTGCTCGCGATGATCCACGCCCGACGGTACGAGAACTTGCTCATGCGGCTTCGACCTTCGGTGCTCGATCCAGACGGTTCACGCTGCGGCTCGAACTGACCGCGCCGTCGGTCTGCGCCTGGCCGCTCATGACGCGACCACCTCTCGGGGCGACGGAGGCGCCGGTGGGCGCGGCGGCGCCGACGGGCTGCCGTGGTTGCCGCGCCGGACGGCGAAGTAGAGCTCCTCGAGCGTGGGGGAGCGGGGCTCGACGCGGGTGACGCGCACGCCCATGTCGACGAGCGCGGCGACGATGTCGGGGATGCGGTCGGTCGTGTCGAGACCGACGACTGCGCTCTGCACGCGCTCGTACGACACGACGCCGGGGAGATTCCGGACGCGGTCGAGCTGCGCGGGTTCCTCGGCGTCGATCGCGACGGTGACCGAATCCCACAGCTTGCTCACGAGCTCGCGGGGCGAGCCGGACGCGAGCGTGTGGCCGTGATCCATGACGACGACGTGGTCGGCGAGGCCCTCGGCTTCGAGCAGCAGGTGCGTGCACATCAACACGGTCTTGCCGTCGTGCGCCATCTCGCCGATGAGGCCGAGCACGGCCTTCGCCGACTCGGGGTCGAGGCCCGCGGTGGGCTCGTCGAGCAGCAGGAGGTCGGGCTCGTGCAGCGTGGCGCGCGCGAGCGCGAGGCGCGCCTTCATGCCGGTCGAGTAGCCGCCGACCCGCTGGCCGAGTGCTTCCACGATGCTGAAGCGGGTGGCCGCGCTCGTGATCGCGCCTTCGATGTCGTCGACGTCCCAGAGCAGCGCGGCGTAGCGCAGGTTCTCGTAGCCGGAGAGACGGTCGTACAGCGCGGGGCGCGCGGGCACGACCCCGCAGCGCCGGCGCACCGATTCGCCGTCGACGGTCGGGTCGACACCGAAGACCCGCAGCGTGCCCGAGTCGGCCGGCATCGCGCCGGTGACCAGACGGACCGCGGTCGTCTTCCCCGCGCCGTTCGGGCCGAGCAGCATCGCGATCGTCCCCGCGGGGACGTCGAGGCTGAAGCCGTCGAGCGCGAGAACCTCGCCGAACGCGCGCGAGACCGAGTTCAGGGAGACCACGGAGTCCGGCATGTCCCGGTCTCATCGGCCGATCCGGGCCCCGACCGAAGCGATTCGGGCCCCGATGCGCGACCCCCGATGCTCTACGCTCCCGGGTTCCGGCGGCGTAGCCGAGTGGCTCAGGCAAGGGTCTGCAAAACCCTGGACGTGGGTTCAATTCCCACCGCCGCCTCCAAGCGAGAAGCGTGTTTCCGGCGTAGATTCGGGCCATTACAGGGGGGTTGCCGGTGGCCAGTACTGCCGATCTCGTCACGCCGTCCGGACCGGCGGGGGCCGGTGCGTCAGCCCGGCCGAAGGTCCCGATCGTGCCGGTCAAGGCGCTGCCGATCGTCGGCGTGATCCTCGTCGCGCTGGTGATCGCGATCCAGATCAACACGTTCTGGTCGCTCGAGTTCTTCCACGTCGTCGGCGGGGGGCTCTGGACCGCCATCGACTTGTTCGTCGGCCTCATCGTCGGCCCGATCATCGGGCGCATGTCGATCCCGGCGCGCGCCGAGTTCACCGCGAAGTTCATGCCGAAGATGGTCGTGATCATGCCGACCGTCGTCGTGATGACGCTCGCGGCGGGTTTCCAGCTCGCCTTGAAGTACGGCAACCTGAATCCGGGCGCGCTCAACCACGGTTGGCTCGTCGCGTCGTTCTGCATCGTCGGTGTCATGGCCGC
Organism: Acidimicrobiia bacterium; assembly: GCA_036271555.1. Lineage (NCBI taxonomy): Bacteria > Bacillati > Actinomycetota > Acidimicrobiia > Acidimicrobiia bacterium. Next base: position 8,056 of record DATBAK010000048.1, on the reverse strand, counting down.
GATCGCGCTCGGCGTTCTCGAGCCCGCGAACATCGCGGTGCTGTTCGAGATGAACAAACCCGAACCGGACGGCGAGATCATCGGCAAGCTGATGCAACGCTTCGTGTACACCGCCGGGGTCACCGGTGTGATGCAGATCGCGACGCTCTTCATCATGACGCGGGTGGCGTCGCATTGAGCGCGCCGGCCGAATCCAAGTACGCGACCTACCCGCCGATCGCGGAGACCGCGGTGGTGGCGCTCGCGCTCGTGATCATCGGCGGCGTGATCATGGCGTCGTACGTTCCGCGCCGCCCGCCCCTGCTCGCGCCGACGGCCCTGCTCGTCGTGAGCGGGGCGCTGATGCTGGGGAACGTCGTCGTGCTGGCGCGGCTGCGCGACTTCGCGTGGAGCACGTTCTTCCTCGTCGCGCGCTACGCGTTGATCGCGTACGTCATCTCGGCGGGCATGATCGAGTGGGCCTTCGTGAAGGACCACACGCGCGGGGCGCCGCTGGTGGTCGTCACGTTGATGCTCGTCATCTTCGCGACCGACGTGCCGTTGATCATCGCCTTCACCGTCGCGCGTTACGCGACGCGGGGCGCGAAGACGGTCCCCGCCACCGCGTCGTAGGCTTTCGGTCATGCGTGCGGACGAGCTGTGGGTCGAGTCGTACCAGGGTGAGGTGCTCGGAGAGGCGCTCTTCGGGCTGATGGCGCAGCAGGAGACCGATCCTGCGCGTCGCGAGCAGCTCGAGGCGCTCACGCTGCTCGAACGGGCGACGAAGGAGATCGCCGAGCCCGTGTTCGAGCAGCGCGGCCTCGACCGCGGCGACACGGACGCGAGCCTCGCGACCGCGAAGGAGTTCGCCGACGCGCTCGCGCAGACCGATTGGGAAGGCTTCCTCCGCTCGCTCACCCCCGTGACCGTGCAGTTCCTCGCGAAGTACGAGGAGCTCGTCTCGCTGTCGGACGACGCGGCCGAGCGCGCGATCGCGATGCAGTACTGCGCGCACGAGCGCGCGCTCGCGTCGTTCGCGCACCGGTCGCTCGGCGACGAGGCCGGCGAGCCGCTCGAGCAGATCTTCGCGTTGCCGCACGTCGCGGCGGCGCGCGGCTGAGCCGCGCGAGGGGCCTCGCGGGGTCGGTCACAATGCACGGGTGACCTCCGCGGAGCCACAGCCGGAGACGCGGCCGCCGGCCTGGCCCGCGGTCGTGATCCGCGGGCTCTGGAAGCGCTACGACGCGAAGGTCGCGGTCGCGGGCATCGATCTCGACGTCCCGCGCGCGTGCTTCTTCGGACTCGTCGGCCCGAACGGCGCCGGCAAGACGACGATGATCCGCATGCTCACCGGGCTGCTCCGGCCCGACGCGGGTCAGGTGTGGGTCGAAGGCATCGACGTGTGGGCGAACCCCGTCGTCGCCAAGGCGCGCATCGGCGTGCTACCCGACGAGTTCCGCCTCTTCGACCGGCTGACCGGCTCGCAGCTGCTCGAGTACTGCGGGCTGCTGCGGTCGATGCCGCCCGCGCTCGTTGCGGAGCGCTCGCGCGAGCTGCTCCAGGTGCTCGGCCTGAGCGACGCGGCCGACACCCTCGTCGTCGATTACTCGACGGGCATGCGCAAGAAGGTCGCGCTCGCGTCGGCGCTGCTGCACGCGCCCGAGCTGCTGTTCCTCGACGAGCCGTTCGAGGCGATCGACCCGGTGTCGACGCGTGCGATCCGCACGGTGCTCGAGCGCTACACCGACACCGGCAACACCGTTGTGTTCTCGAGTCACGTGATGGAGGTGGTCGAGCGGCTGTGTGATCGCGTCGCGGTCGTGAACCTCGGCCGCATCATCGCCGAGGGTCCGATCGACGAGCTGCGCGGCGGCCGCCGGCTCGAAGACGTGTTCGTCGATCTCGTCGGCGCGCAGGAGCAGGAGGGCGCGGCGCTCGGCTGGCTCGCCGGGCGCGCCGAGCCCCCGACGCCGGCACCGTCGACCGCTCCGACTTCGGCGCCGACCTCGCCGCCGCCACCACCCGAATGAGTCGCACGAGCGCACCGCCGATCCCACTCGTGCTCGTGCGGCTCAAGCTGCGGCTGCTGCGCAACCCGTCGGGACGCCGCGGCAAGGCCGCGCCCGTGCTCGGCCTCGTCGGGATGGTCGTGTTCGGTCTCGTCGGCTTCGGTTTGATGGTTGCGGCCGGCCACGCGTCCGATCCGCGCGAAGGCCGCGGCGCGGTCGTCATCGGCGCGACCGCGTTGATGCTCGGTTGGTCGCTGCTCCCGCTGCTCACGTTCGGCACCGACGACACGCTCGATCCGGCGCGCCTCCAGCTCCTTCCGCTCGAGCGCCGACCGCTGCTCACCGGCCTGCTGCTGAGCTCGTTGATCGGGTTCGGACCGGTCGCGGTCCTCGCGACGCTCGTCGGCGTCGTCGTCGGGTTCCGTGCCGGCGCGGCGACGATCGTCGTGGTGCTCGCGGTGGTGCTGCTCGCGTTGATGTGCGCGGCATGCGCTCGGATGCTCGCGACCTTGCTCGCGGCGTCGCTCACCTCGCGTCGCGGTCGCGATCTCGTCGTCGTGATCGGCGCGAGCGTCGCGATCGGCGTGCAGTTTCTGCGCTTCGTGCGTTTCGACAAGGTCCACGCCGAGCTCGTCGCGCACATCAGCAACGTGCTGCGCTGGCTGCCGCCGGGCATGCTCGGGCAGGCGGTCGTCGACGCGCGCAACGGGCGGTGGCTGCACGGTCTCGCCGAACTGCTCCCCGCGCTGATCCTCGTGCCGCTGTTCGTGTCGGTGTGGGGGCGCGCGCTCGATCGGTCACTCACCGTCGTGAGCGGTGGCGCGACGAAGGCGCGTCGCGCCGCGACCGACGATGCGGACGCGATCGTCGGTGCCGCCGCGCCCTCGCCCGCGCCGCTCCGGCCCCGGTACGTTCGCCGACTGCCGGCGGGCGCGACGGGCGCGATCGCCGCCAAGGAGCTGCGGTACGTCGCCCGCGATCCGCGACGCAAGGTGCAGCTCGCGCAGATCGTCGTGCTCGGCATCGGCGGTCCGCTCTACTACGCGATCAAGGTGGGCCACGCGCCGCGGGGTGCGGTGTTGATCGCGTCGCTCGCGGGCTACGTCGCGATCGTCGGGGCGATGAACCAGTTCGGGTTCGACGGCGGCGCGCTGTGGGTCGACATCGTCGCCGGCAACGTCGTGCGCGACGAGCTCGTGGGCAAGAACCTCGCGCTGCTCGTCGAGGTGCTGCCGGTCGTGCTCGTGAGCAGCGTCGCGCTCGCGGTCTTCACCGGCGGATGGATCTACGTGCCCGCGGCGCTGCTGCTCGCGGCGGCGGGTCTGGGTGCGGGCATGGGCGTCGCGAACGTCGTGTCGGTCCGCTATCCCGTGCGGCTCCCCGAGTCGCGCAGCCCGTTCGCGGGCCGCGCCGCCGGGCAGGGCTGTGTGACGTCGCTCGTGCTCACCCTCGCCGCGGTGCTCCAGGCCGTGATCTTGGCGCCGGTCGCGATCGCGGCCGGTCTGTGCGTCGCGTTCGCGCCGCTGGCTCTCGTGATCGTCGCGCCCGCGTGCGCGGTGTACGGGTACGGCCTCTGGCAGGCCGGAACGAAGATGGCCGAACGGTGGGCATGGTGGCGGCAACCCGAGCTGTTGCTCGCGGTCGACGCCCGCCGTGGTGTGTAGATCGAGCAAGGAGTCGTGATGTCCGAGTCTCCGCTGATCCAGGTGATCCTTGGCAGCACCCGCGAGGAGCGCTTCAGTGAGCGCGCCGGCGCGTGGGTCGTCGACCGCCTGAGTGCGCGTGACGATCTGCGCGTCGAACGCGTCGACCTGCGCGATTACCCGCTGCCGTTCTTCGACGGTCGCTCGCCGATCCACTCACCGCGCGAGTACGCGACGCCGGAGCTCGCGCGCTTCGGCGAGACGATCGATCGCGCCGACGGATTCGTGATGGTGACGCCCGAGTACAACCACGGCTACACCGCGGTGCTCAAGAACGCGATCGACCACATCTTCGTCGAATGGACACGCAAGCCGGTCGCGTTCGTCGGGTGGGGAAACGTCGGTGGCGCCCGCGCGATCGAGCAGCTGCGACTCGTCGTGGTCGAGATGGAGATGGCGCCCCTGCGACACGCGGTGCACATGCTGCCCGACGTGCTCATCACCGCGATCCGCGCGCCGGAGCCGTTCGACCTCGCGCTGCTCGACCCGCTCCTGCCGCGGCTCACGATGCTCGCCGACGATCTCGTCTGGTGGGCGACCGCGCTCGCCGCCGCGCGCGAGCGGGCGAGCGCGACGTAGGCGTTCCTGCCCGGCGTTCCCGCGGGAACGGGCGGGTCGCTTTGCGGCCCGTTCGACTCGGGGACTGAGGCGTCAGGAGGGGCGAGCGCAGCGAGCGCGACCAGAAGGGTCAGGGCTCAGGGGAGGCACCGGGGAGACCGGCGGGCGCGCCCGCAACGCGGTGGAGTACCGCCGCGGTCGGCCGCACGGTCAGCGTCGAGCCCGGCTCGCCCTGCGCGACCGCGTCGACGATGAGGCAGTAACCCGGGTCCGGGCCGGGCGGCCACAGCAGCGAGACCTCGGGGTGCGCGCCGACGTTGGCCCGCGTCGTCTTGCCGCAGCCCATGGTGAGGTCGTCGCCGACCGTGCTCGACGAGCACCGACGAGAGGTGCGGCGGCGCGTCCGCGGCCGTCGTCACGAGAAAGGCATTCGGCCCGAATCGCTCGATCTGTGCGCGCAATGCCGCGAGATCGACGGGGACGCTCACGCTGCGAAGGGTACGGGCGACGCACCGCCGTGCCAAATAGTCGATACCTGACTAGTCAGGCTCTGCCTGGTTAGTGTCTCGGCCACTTCGCCCAAGAAAAGGACCGCACCGTGAACATTCGCCGCAAGCCGATCGTGGTCATCGCGATCGCGTTCGCCGTCCTCGCCGCTGGGTGCGGCTCGTCGAAGTCGAACGGTGGCTCGTCGTCGCCCACGTCGAACGGATCGCCGTCGTCGACGCCCGCGTTGAGCGGAACCCTCACCGTCTTGGCTGCGTCGTCGCTCACGAACAGCTTCACCGACCTCGGCTCGCAGTTCGAGGCCGCGCACCCCGGCACGAAGGTCAACCTCAGCTTCGGCGCGTCGTCCGATCTCGTGACGCAGATCACGCAGGGCGCGCCCGCCGACGTCTTTGCGTCAGCGGACCAGTCGAACATGGAGAAGGTCGTCGGCGCGCACGACAACGCGAGTGCGCCGACCGACTTCGCAAAGAACCGGCTCGAGATCGCGGTCGAGCCGGGCAACCCGAAACACATCACGACCCTGCAAGACCTCACCAAGCCCGGTGTCGTCGTCGTGCTGTGCGACTCCACGGTCCCGTGCGGCAAGTTCGCCGACCAGATCCTGACCAATGCCAAGGTCACGCTCACGCCGAAGTCGCGTGAGCTCAACGTGAAGGCGACGCTGTCGAAGGTCGAGCTCGGCGAGGCCGACGCCGCGATCGTCTACGTCACCGACGTGAAGGGCTCGGAGAAGGTCGCGGGGGTGCCGATCCCGGACGCAGTGAACGTCTTGACCACGCTGCCGATCGTGACGCTGAAAGACTCCAGCCATGCCGCCCTGGCCGATGCATGGGTGAAGTTCGTGGTCGCGAACGAGTCGGAGCTCGCGTCGAAGTACGGGTTCCTGCCGCTGTGAGCCGCCGGCGACGGCGCGCCGCGGGCGGCCGGACGCCCGCGGTCGCCGTCGTCGTCGCCCTCGTCGGGCTCGTCGTCTTCTTCGTCCTGCCGCTGCTGGGGCTGCTCTGGCGCGCCCCGTGGAGCGACGTCGGCAACGTGCTCGGCAACGAGGTGTCGCGGGAGGCGCTGCGGCTCTCGTTGGTCTGCTCCTTGTCGGCGACCGCGCTCTCCGCGGTCTTCGGCTTGCCGCTGGCGTGGGTGCTCGCGCGGACAGAGTTCCGCGGCCGCAGCATCGTGCGCGCGCTCGCGGTGCTGCCGCTCGTGCTGCCGCCCGTCGTCGGTGGCGTCGCGCTGTTCTACGCGTTCGGACGTCGGGGGCTCGTCGGGGAGTGGCTCCAGCACGCGTTCGGATGGGAGCTGCCGTTCACGATTTGGGCCGCAATCCTCGCCGAGACGTTCGTCGCGATGCCGTTCTTCGTGATCACGGTGGAGGGCGCGCTGCGATCGATCGACACGCGCTTCGAGGACGCGGCCGCGACGCTCGGCGCGAGCCGGTTCACGGTGATGCGCCGGGTGACGCTGCCTGCGATCGGGCCGTCGATCGCGGCCGGTCTCGCGCTCACGTGGGCGCGTGCACTGGGCGAGTTCGGTGCGACGATCACCTTCGCGGGCAACTTCCAGGGAAAGACGCAGACCTTGCCGCTCGCGATCTATCTCGCGTTCGAGAACAGTGACCAGTCCGGCATCGTGTTGAGCCTCGTGCTGGTTGCGGTTTCGGTGCTCGTGCTCGCGGTCGTCGGCAGTCGCGTGTTCATGACGCGCACGCGCGTCTCGGCGACCACGACGTGAGCGCGACCGGGCTCGCGTGCGATGTGCGCGTGCGCACGGGCGCGTTCTCGGTCGAGGCCGAGTTCGCGGTGGCGCCGGGCGAGCTCGTCGCGCTGATCGGCCCGAATGGCGCGGGCAAGACGACGGTGTTGCGCGCGATCTCCGGCCTGCGCGCGCTCGACGGCGGCCGCCTGACACTCGACGGTGACGTGCTCGACGACCCGGAGACCGGCCATTTCGTGCCGGCGCGCCGGCGGATGATCGGGGTCGTCTTCCAGGACCGGTTGCTCTTCGATCACCTCGACGTCGTCGAGAACGTCGCGTTCGGTCCGCGGAGTCGTGGCGCGTCGCGCACCGACGCGCGCCGCACCGCGCGGGGCTGGATCGAGCGGCTCGGCGTCGCGCACCTCGCGTTGAGTCGACCGCCACAGCTCTCGGGCGGCGAGGCGCAGCGGGTCGCGCTCGCACGCGCGCTTGCGGTCGAGCCGCGATTGCTCCTGCTCGACGAGCCCTTCGCCGCGCTCGACGCGAGCACGCGCATCGAGGTGCGTCGCGAGGTGCGCCGCCACCTCGCCGCACTCGCTACGCCGCGCGTCCTCGTCACGCACGATCCGATCGAGGCACTCGGTCTCGCCGACCGCATCGTCGTGCTCGAGCAGGGCCGCATCACGCAGATCGGCGCACCCGCCGAGCTCCTCGCGTCGCCGCGGTCGACGTATGTCGCCGACTTGCTCGGCGTGAACCTGCTGCGGGGCACCCTGCGCGGCGGCGAGCTCGACCTCGGCGGTGGCCGGCACGTCGCCGTGGTCGCAACCGGCGTTCCCGATGGTCTCGCGATCGCGACCATCGGACCGCGCGCGATCACGCTGCACACGACGCGTCCGGAGGGCAGCGCCCGCAACGTCTGGTCGACCACCGTCGCCGACGTCGACGACCAGGGCGACCACGTGCGGGTGCGGGTCGTCGAACCCGTGCCCCTCGCCGTCGACGTGACGCGCGCGGCGCGCGCCGAGCTCGGCCTCGCTCCCGGCTCGCCGGTATGGATCTCGTTCAAGGCGACCGAAGTCGTGGTTGCAGCCGACTGAAGCTCGTATCACGGTCGCCATGAGACTGAGCGCGAGGAACCAGCTTCCCGGGACCGTCATCGAAGTCCACGACGGCGCGGTCACGACGACGGTCAAGGTCCGACTCGAGGGTGGCGCGACGATGACGTCGTCGATCACGAAGGAAGCCGTGCAAGAGCTCGGCATCGCCGAGGGATCCGCGGTCACCGTCGTGGTGAAGGCGTCCGACGTCGTGCTCGGCGTCGACTGACGCGGCGCGGCCTGACGGTGTGGCGATGCACGCGCGGACGCGCACCCGCGAGTTCTTCGCACCGCGCGACCTGGGACCAGCGCTTTCCGGACGACGACGCGGCCTTCGCGCGCGCCGTCGGGGCGCTGGGTCCGACTACCGGCCGCCGCGTGGTCGACGCGGTGCTCGCGGCGGGCTTGATAACCCACTTCGACGATCCGCTCGACGGCTTACGATCGCTGGCCGTGCCCTGTCGTCCGGATGCGCGCCTCGCGCGGTTCCACCCGGTCGGGGGGGGCG
>DATBAK010000047.1 GCA_036271555.1 Acidimicrobiia bacterium | reverse complement strand
TCCAGCTCGGGCGACGGATCCACCCCGGCCTCGAGTTCGACGATCGCCTTGACCTCCTCACCGAGGTCTGCGTTCGGGACCCCGATCACGCCGACGTCGGCCACCGAGGGGTGGCGCAGCAGGACGTCCTCGATCTCCCTGGGGTAGATGTTGACCCCGCCCGCGATGATCATGAAGGAGGCGCGGTCGGTGAGGTAGAGGTAGCCGTCGGCGTCGAGATAGCCCATGTCGCCGACGGTCGACCAACCGCGCGTGTTGAACGAGTCGAGCGTCTTCTGCTCGTCCTTGTGGTACTCGAAGCCGCTGCGACCCTGCAGCGGCTCGAACCACACCACGCCGACCTCGCCCGGCGCGAGCAACGCGTCCTTCGCGTCGTCGACGATGTGGATCGGTCCGAGCATCGACCGGCCGACCGAGCCCGCGTGCGCGAGCCACTCCTCGCTCGTGATGATCGTCGCGCCCTGACCTTCGGTGGCGGAGTAGTACTCCATGAGGATCGGGCCCCACCACTCGATCATGCGCCGCTTCACCTCCACCGGACACGGCGCGGCCGCGTGCACCGCGACGCGATGCGACGAGAGGTCGTGTCGCGCGCGCTCGTCGGCCGTGAGCTTCCACATGCGCACGAACATCGTGGGCACCCACTGGCTGTGCGTGATCGCGTAGCGCTCGATGTACTCGAGCGCGCGCAGCGGATCGAAGTGATCCATCACGACGACGGTGGCGCCGAGTCGCAGCGTGTTCATGCAGTAGAAGAGCGGTGCCGAGTGGTACAGCGGCGCCGGCGACAGGTAGATGCTGTTCTCGTCGAACTTGAAGACGAGGGTCAGCGACGCGAGCCGTTCCGGCGCGTTCCCGATCGGCTCGCGCCGGATGTGGTACTTGATGCCTTTCGGCCGTCCCGTCGTGCCCGACGAGTAGAGCATCGGCGTGCCTTCGAGCTCCTCGGCGAGCGGCTCGGGTGGGAACGCGGAAATTGCTTCCTCGTAGTCGACGTAGCCCTTCGGTCCCGATCCGATCGCGCCGCCGATCGCGAGCCGCGTCGTGACGCGCGGCATGAGCTCGAGGAGCTCTTCGGCGACGTCACGCGTTCCCGCGTTGACGACGATCGCTTGCGCGTCGCAGTCGTCGACGATGTACGCGGCCTCCTCGGCGGTGAAGTGCCAGTTGATCGCCGTGTACACGAGTCCCGAGCGCTGTGCGGCCCAACACACCTCGAGGTAGTGCGGGTCGTTGTCCATGAGCACCGCGAGGTGATCACCGAAGCGCAGGCCCGCGTCCCAGAACAACTGCGCGAGCCGGTTCGAGCGCGCGTCGAACTCCGCGTACGTGAACGTCTCGCCCGTCGCCGCCATGACGACGGCGGGCTTGTCCGGTGTCCGTTGCGCGTGGAAGCCGGGCCACATGTCCGCTGGGCTCAGACCGCGCGCACGGGAACGGGCGGTTCGCTTTGCGGGCCGCCTGATCTGGTGGCTGAGGCGTCAGGAGCGGCGAGCGGAGCGAGTGCGACCATGAGTACAGATCAGACGATGACGGAGCGGATGACCTCGCCGGCCTCCATGGCGCGGAAGGCCTCGTTCACCTCGTCGAGCTTGATCGTGCGCGACACCATCGACGACGTGTCGAGGCGGCCCGTCTCGACGAGATCGGCGAAGCGCTGGAAGTCGCGGCGCACCTGCGCGGATCCGTACTTGCTCCCGACGATCGTCTTGCCCTCGTAGAACAACGCGAAGGCGGAGAGCGTGATCTGCGCGTCCATGCGGGTCATGCCGACGACGCAGACGGTGCCGCCGTTGCGGGCCATGCCGTGCGCCGACGTGATGGTCTCGGGCAGGCCGATGACCTCGAAGGAGTAGTCGACACCGCGCCCGCCGGTGAGCGCCTTCACCTGCGCGACCGCGTCGCCCTCGGCGGGGTCGACCACGTCGGTCGCACCGAACTGGAGCGCCGTCTTGCGCTTCATGTCGACGAGGTCGACCGCGATGATGCGCGCCGCACCCGCGATGCGCGCGCCCTGGATCACCGACTGACCGACGCCGCCGCAGCCGACGACCGCGACCGTCGAGCCGGGCTGCACGCGCGCGGTGTTGAGCGCGGCGCCGACGCCGGTGGTGACACCGCAGCCGATGAGCGCGAGCTGCTCGTCGGGGACGTCGGTCTCGACCTTCACGACCGAGTCCTCACTCGACGTCATGACGTCGGCGAACGTGCCGAGTCCCGTGAACGTCATGTACTCGCTCTGGTCGGGACGCTTGCCGCGCATCGTCATCATCGTCTCGAACTCGCGCTCGCAGAAGTTCGACTGGTCGTGCAGGCAGAACCAGCAGACGCCGCAGGCGGGCACGAACGTGCTGACGACCCGGTCGCCCTTCTTGACCTTCGTGACCTCTTTGCCGACCTCGATGACCTTGCCCGTGCCCTCGTGCCCGAGCACGGTGCCCGGCATCACGGGCAGGTAGCCGTGCACCACGGAGAGGTCGGAGTGGCACACACCGCTCGCGCCGATCTCGACGACGACGTCGCGCGGTCCGGGCGCGACGGGCTCGAGGTCCTCGATCGCGAGGGGCTGCTCGGTGCCCACGAAGACTGCTGCGCGCATGACCGCTCCTTGATCCAGAGACTGTGCCGACCCGAACGGATCGGCGGCGATGCCGACGCTACCGGCGTCTGCGACGAATGTTCCAGGCGGCTAGCGCCCGTCGAGCAACAACGCGGCGGCGGGTTCGTCGCAGACGACCACCGCGCGGTCCTGGAGGACCCGCCCTGCGGGGATCGTCGGGTCGCCCGCCACGAGCCGGCGCAGGATCTCGCCCTTGGCCGCGCCGGTCTCGAACCACACGATCCGGCGCGCCGCGTCGAGCGCGGGATAGGTGAGCGTGACCCGCCGGTGACCCTGGTACGGGCCGGTCGCGGCCACGAGCCGCTCGGTCTCGCCGAGCACGGGGTCGCCGGGCACGAGCGACGCGGTGTGGCCGTCGGGCCCGAGGCCGAGGTGAACGACGTCGAGCGCCTCGCCGGCGACCTCGCGCAACGTGCGCTCGTAGTTCCGGGCCGCGCCGGCCGGATCGGGTTCCTCGACCGGGATCGGGTGCCAGTTGCGCTTCGGGATCGACGAGCGCCCGATCAGGTTCGACTGCAGGTGCGTGGCGTTGCGGTCGGGGTCGCCGGCGGGCGCGACGCGCTCGTCGACCTGGAACACGTCGACCTTGTCCCACGCGATCTTGCTCGTGGCGAGCGCGCGCACCATGGGCCACGGCGTGGTCCCGCCACTGAACGCGATCGACGCGCGGCCGCGCTGCGCGATCGCGGTCGCGAGGTCGGCGGCGATCAACTCCGCGGCCTGTTGCGCGGCGTCGTCGGCGTCGGTACCGACATGGATCGGAAGCGCGCGACTCATTCGCCGGATGCCACTTTTTCGGCGTGGCCGCCGAACTGCTTGCGTTGCGCGGACTGGATCTTGTTCGCGAACGTCGCCGAGCCCTGCGACGTGAAGCGCGACTGCAGCGCCGCAGTCAGAACCGGCGTCGGCACCCCGAGCGCGATCGACGCCTCCGCGGTCCAGCGACCCTCGCCGGAGTCGGAGACGCGTCCGCTGAACTCGTGGAGGTCGCCCGATTCGACGAACGCGGTCGCGGTGAGATCGAGGAGCCATGACGCGATGACGCTGCCGCGTCGCCACACCTCGGTGATCGCGGGGAGGTCGAGGTCGTACTGGTACAGGTCCGGGTACGTGAGCGGCGCGGTCTCGGCGTCGATGTCCTGCACCGTCTTGCCTTCGTTCGCGCGCTGGAGCACCGCGAGCCCCTCGGCGTACGCGGCCATCATCCCGTACTCGATCCCGTTGTGGACCATCTTCACGAAGTGGCCCGCGCCCGACTCACCGCAGTGCAGCCAGCCCCGCTCTTCGGGAGTCGGCTCTCCGGAACGACCCGGCGTGCGCGGCGCGGCGTCGAAGCCCGAAGCGAGCGTGTCGAAGATCGGTGCGAGGCGCTCGACCGCGTGGGTGTCGCCCCCGATCATGAGACAGAAGCCGCGCTCGAGTCCGAACACGCCGCCGCTCGTGCCCGCGTCGATGTAGTGGAGCTGCCGCTCGCGCAGCTCGTGCGCGCGGCGGATGTCGTCGCGCCAGTCGGAGTTGCCACCGTCGATGATCGCGTCGTCGGGCGAGAGCACCGCGGCGACGTCGTCGACGGTCTGCTGGGTGAACGCGGCGGGCACCATCAGCCACACCGAGCGCGGGGGCTGGAGCTTCTTCCCGAGGTCTTCGAGCGACGACGCGCCGGTCGCGCCCTCCTCCACGAGCGCGTCGATCGCGGGCTGGTTCACGTCGTACACGACGACGTCGTGGCCCGCGCCCCGCAGGCGACGCGTGAGCCCGGCGCCCATGCGTCCGAGTCCGACCATTCCGATCTGCACGGTGTCCTCCTGAATGGCCCGAGTGGCGCGCGTCAGCTGCCGAAGGCCGCGAGGTCGTCGGGCCGGACGCGAAACACGCAGCGGTCGCGCTGCTGCAGCGCGAGATAGTCGCCGGCGGCTTCCGCGCTCACGAGATCGCGGAACGTGAAATCGCGACCCGGGATGTCGACGTCGGTGTCGCCGACGTCGAGCACCTGGAGGAAGACGCCGCTCGGCGGCCCCCCCTTGTGCAGCTGTCCCGTCGAGTGGAGATAGCGCGGCCCGACCGCGAGCGTCGTCGCCGCCTTCGTCGCGTCACGGATCGCGAAGCGCGCCCGTTCGAACTGCTCGAGGTACGGCGACGCGGGATCGACGAAGGCCTGGATCGCGACGTAGTCGCCGGCCTGTACCGACGCGACCGCATCGCTCACGCTCGTGAACGGGAACTCGGGAACGCCTTGCTCGAGCGTCGTGCGCGCCGCCTTCTTCGCGGCTTCGACGTCGGGCTGGTCGAACGGGTTGATGCCCATCAGCGCGCCGGCGAGCGCGATCGCGATCTCCCAGCGCACGACCTCGGAGCCGAGCGCGGCGCCGCCACTGTCGAGCGACGCGCGTCCGAGTCCGACCGTCGGGTGGCCCGCATCGGCGAGCTTCGCCAGCGCGCCGCCGCCGTCGTCCCCGTAGCCGACGAACAGACGGTCGTGGCCGTAGCGATCGGCCGCGACGATCGGCTCGCGCACGACCGGCAGGATCCCCGTGTCGTGCTTGCCCGTCGACTCCGCGACGAGCTGTTCGACCCAGTCGCCGAACGGACCCCACGCGTCGATCGTCAGCTTGTCGCGACCGGTCCGCACACCCGCGCCGAGCGCCGCGGCGAGCGTGGAGCCGGGACCGTCGTCGGCGCGGCACTTGTCGACCATCTCGGCGCCACCGCGCAGGATCGACGCGACATCGAGCCCGAGGATCGCCGCGGGGAGCATGCCGAAGTGCGAGAGCGCGCTGTAGCGGCCGCCGATGTCGGGGTTCGCGTTGAAGACGGCGCGGAACCCGTCGGCGCGCGCCATCGTGTCGAGGTCCGAGCCCGCGTCGGTGACGACCGCAAGTTGCTGCGGCCCGGAGACGAGCGTGCGGAAGTACTCGAGGTGCGAGCGGGTCTCGATCGTGCCGCCCGACTTCGACGCGAAGCAGAAGAGCGTGCGGTCGAGGGGCACGGTCTGCGCCACCCGCGCGACTGCGGCCGGATGGCTGCTGTCGAGCACGGTGAACTCCGGCCCCGGACGCGGCGACACCTTGCCCGCGGCGACGGTCGCAGCGAGCAACTCGGGAAACAGGCTCGACCCGCCCATGCCGCACCACACGACGTGCTCGAGCCCGTCGTGCACGAGGTCGCGCGCGAACGCGATGAGGTCGCCCGCCTGCGACTGCATGCGCTCGGGCTCGTCGAGCCAGCCGAGGCGGTTCGCGACCTCGGTCGGATCCTCCTGCCAGAGCGTGTGGTCGCGGTCCATGAGGCGCGCAGTGGCGCGCCGCTCGCGCAGTTCGGCGGTCGCCGCCGCGAGCGTTCCGGGCCAGTCGGAGGTCACAACACGCAGTGTACGAAGTGCCGAGACGAGCGAACATGCGACCATGTGAATCGACCCTCGCCTACGATCCTCGGGTGGCGCGCGTGACCTATTTCGGGCCTCGCGGCACGTTCACCGAGGAAGCGCTGCTCTCTCAGCCCGATCTCGCGGCTCGAGAGCGAGTGCCCCAGGGCTCCGTCCCCGAGGTGATCGCGGCCGTCGAGCGCGACGAGTTCGACACGGGTGTCGTGCCGATCGAGAACATGATCGAGGGTTCGGTGTCGGTCACTCTCGACACGCTCGCGTTCGAGAGCGAGCTCCTCGTGCAGCGCGAGGTCGACCTGCCCGTCTCGTTGAACCTGTGCGTTCGTCCGGGCACCGCGATCGGCGACGTGCGGCGCGTGCTCTCGTTCCCGCACGCGGTCGCGCAGTGCCGGCAGTTCCTCGCGCGCAAGATCCCGCAGGCCGAGTTCCGAGCCGCGAACTCGACGTCGGATGCCGCGCGCGAAGTGTCGAAGTCGAAGCGCTCCGATCAGGCCGCGATCTGCAACTCGCTGGCGGCCGACATCTACGGCCTCGACGTGATCGCGAAGGCGATCGAGGACCACCCCGACAACGTGACACGCTTCGTCGAGGTCGGACGGGGCGTGCCTGCCCCGACGGGACACGACAAGACCACGATCGTCTGCTTCCAGCGCGCCGACCGACCGGGCTCGCTGCTCGCGATCCTCCAGGAGTTCGCGGCGCGCGCGATCAACCTCACGAAGCTCGAATCGCGCCCGACCAAGCGCAGCCTCGGCGACTACTGCTTCTTCATCGACATCGACGGCCACATCGCCGACGAGATCGTCGCCGACGCGCTGCGCAACCTGATGGCGAAGCGCGTGGACGTGAAGTTCCTCGGTTCGTACCCGGTTGGCGGGGTCGGCGCCGAGACCGTGCACCGCCGCAGTCAGGCGTCGAAGGAATGGCGCTCGGCGACGAGTTGGATCGACGGGCTGCGCGCGCAGATCCGCGACGGAGGGCTCGCGTGATCGACCTGCGCCGGCTGCGCGAGGACTCCGATTACCGCGAGGGCATCGAGCGCAAGCGCGTGCGCGCGGGCCTGATCGACGACGTGCTCGGCGCGTACGAGACCGTCGTCGCGCAGCGGCGCGAGGCCGAGACGCATCGAGCGGAGCAGAACAAGGCGTCGAAGGAGATCGGCAAGGCCGCGCCGGACGAACGGGCGGCGAAGATCGAGCGCGCCGCGGAGATGAAGACGCGGCTTCAGGAGCTCGAGGGCGAGCTGGGTGCCGCCGAGGCGCGCCTGCGCGAGCTCGCGCTGCAGCTGCCGAACCCGGCCGACGCGTCGGTGCCCGACGGCGGCGAGAACGACGGCGACGTGTTGAAGACCGTCGGCGCGCAGGACCCCGCGCCCGCGCTCGACCACGCCGCGTTCGGCGAGGCGATGGGCTTCGTCGACTCGACACGCGGCGCGGAGGCGAGTGGCTCGCGCTTCGCGTACCTCATGCGCGAAGCGGTGCTGCTCGAGCTCGCGCTCGTGAACTACACGATGGCGATGCTCGTCGCGAACGACTTCGTCCCGGTCATCACGCCGACACTCGTGCGCGAGCGGACGATGGAAGAGGCGGGCTTCTTCCCGACCGATCGCGCGCAGGTCTACGAGCTCGCCGAGGACGAGCTGTTCCTCGTCGGCACGAGCGAGGTGCCCCTCTCCGCGCTGCGGCGCGGCGAGACGTTCACACCCGACGAGCTGCCCGCGCGCTTCGGCGGCCTCTCGTCGTGCTTCCGGCGCGAGGCGGGCACCTACGGCAAGGACACGCGCGGCATCTTCCGCGTGCACCAGTTCGACAAGGTCGAGATGTTCTCGTACTGCGCGCCGGAGTCGTCGTGGAACGAGCTCGATCGGATCCTCGCGGTCGAGGAAGCGATCATCGGCGGGCTCGGCCTGCCGTACCACGTGCTCAACGTCGCCGCGGGCGACCTCGGCCCCGCGGCCGCGAAGAAGTTCGACATCGAGGCGTGGCTGCCGTCGGAGGGTCAGTACCGCGAGCTCACGTCGTGCTCGAACTACACCGACTACTCCGCGCGCCGGCTCGGCACACGCGTGAAGGGCGAGTCGGGATCGGAGCTCGTGCACACGCTGAACGGCACTGCGTGCGCGATCAGCCGCACCCTCGTGTTCCTGTTCGAGCACTACCAGGACGAGGGCGGCGCGTTCGTCGTGCCCGACGCGCTCCGTCCGTACTGCGGCTTCACCCGCATCGAACCGCGCGCCTGAAGTCGGCCCGGCCGCCTCTTCGGCGGTACTCCGACGCGCGACCGCAGACCTCTCCGCAGCATCTGAAGCGTGGAAGAAATTGGGCGCGTCGATGTCAGTGTCAAGCCCATCTTTCCTTGGCATACTCGCGATTGATCACAACGAAAGGATGACGCGCGCACGCGCGATCGCGGGTGATTTGGGGGGATCGCTGTGACGAGTTTCTTGGGGAGACGACATGCCGCGCGGGCGAGCATGGTCGCGCTTTGGGTGACCGCGTTGTTCTCGGGCGCGTTGGTGGGTGCGGGCCACGTGCCGGCCGCCCTCGCGGCCGAGAATCACCTCACCATCGTGGAGCCGGTACCGGGCGCGCAGCCGGGTTCCTGCAACCTCGCGGAGACGCAGGTTGATGCGAACCCCGACTCGGCGCCGACGCTCACGATGTTGCGCACGCTCCACAGCGCGGGCAACGGATGTGACCTGACCCCGGACGTCGGTCGGAAGGGTGATTGGCTCGCGTTCAGCCAACGGCCGGCCACCGGTCAGCCGGGAGACGTAGTCGTCGCACCAATGCCGCGTCGGCTCAGTCGAGCGATCAAGAAGACGTTCCCGGTAGCCACCGCATCCGAGACCGCGCCTCACGGCGACGAGCCGAAGTGGTCGCCCGACGGCAGGTCGCTCGCGTTGTCCGGCTGCATGGACGCCGGTTGCACTGCCTCACAGTTGGTCGTCGCGTCCGGTTTCGTCGCGGGAAGTAGGCGGTTCAACTCGATTCGCGTTGTGTTGCCGTACGACTCGACGAACCGCATCGAGGTGCGAGATCCGGTTTGGGTCGACAACACGCACCTCTTGGCGCTTCGCGCGTGCAGCACGCGACCGACTCCCTGCCCGAACGTCGGGCTCTACGACGAGATCGTGCGTGTCTCGGTTGCCGACGGGACCTTCGTCTCCGAGCACCTGACTGCGTGCTATCAGCCGGCGTCCGACGTCGATCCGTACATCCCGGCGGTGCGCGATGCCGCCGTCTGCCCGAACGACGTGCCGTACACCGCCGACGCCGGGTCGGGTGCGAACCCGGCGCAACTGATGCCGAGCTGGTCGACGCACGCCCAGTTCCCGGTGTGGTCGCCCGACAGGACGCTCGTCGCGTTCGCGGCGCCGGAGGCCGGCAACGGCCTGTGCCCGAGCAGCTCCGTGTACACGACCTGGGTCGCACCGATGCAGAGCAACGCGCCGGCTGCGAGCTCGGTGAACACGTCGCGCGTCTCGAGCTCATGCGACGCGACGGCGACGGGGCACGTGTCGAATGTCGCGTGGCGCTTCCACGCGTACATCGACGACCGAACCAACTGAGACCGCGCCCGCCCCTGACTGGGTGACGGCGACCGGCGGCCGACACTTCTGTGCCCGTCAGTTCCCCTACGGGGAACTCATTGGCTCAGAAGTTGCGCCTGCCCGCTCGCCGGACCGGCAGAATGGTCGGCGGAGGGGTGCCAGAGCGGCCGAATGGGACGGTCTTGAAAACCGTTGGGTGATGAGCCCCGTGGGTTCGAATCCCACTCCCTCCGCTCGGTCGTGCCTTCACCGCGTGTGCGCTACTCGAGCGCAGCGCGGAGGCCGAGCGCACGTTCGATGGCATCGAGGTCGCGAGGCAGATGGCGGCGATGACGCCATCGACTGATCGCGTGGACGGGACCGAGCGTCGGGCGCAGCACTTTGCTGCCGGTCAGCGACACACCTTCGAGCATCGCGAAGCGGGTGTGCGCGCCCGCGGGGACCGCGGCCATGCCGACGACGTAGAGCTGGGGGCGAGCGACCATCCAACACCATCCCGCGCGCAGCTCGACGTCGAGCCGCACGGGAATCGGAATCAATGGAGGCCGCGAGATGATCTTCAGCCGATCACCGTGGCGTTCGAGGATCTCGATGGAGGCGACGTCCCGGTCGAAGCGGGGAACCGAGTTCGACAAATCGGAGACGAAGTCCCAGACGACGTCGAACGGAGCCGCGATCGTGCGCTCCTCGAGCGCGACGCCCGGCAGTGCACGTGACAGCACGCGCAGTCGGGCCACTCGGTCGAGCTCGAGGGTCGGCCAGCTCATGCGATCCACCGTTCTCGAAAGGCGGCGCGGGCGCGGTGCAGCCGTGATTTCACCGTGCCGGCTGCAACTTCGAGCACGTCGACCATTTCCTCCTCGTTCAGACCTTCGAGGTGACGCATCGTCAAGACCGCACGTTGTTCGGGAGAGAGCGTTGCGAGCACCTCGCGCACCTCGACCGCGGTCGCGCCGTCGGGCACCGACAGCGACAGCGCCTGCTGCAGTCCCTCAGGATCGACCGGAACGACCCTCCCGCCGCGAGCCGCTCGTACTGCTTCTCGGACCGCGATGCGTCGGACCCATCCCTTGAACGCAGCCGGCTCGCGCAGCGATCCGATGTTCGTGAATACCGCCACCAGCGTCTCTTGCATCGCATCCTCGGCCGCGCCGAGCGCGATCGCGCCGCAGATCGCGCCGATATAGGGACTCATCGCGCCGAGCAGCGTTTCGATCGCGACGGCGTCACCGCGCTGGGCGCGTCGAACGAGCTCCTCCACGTGCACAAGAGGCGGGGAACCAATGAAAGGTTCCCCGCCTCTTCTTCGTGTCGACGACCCCTCGGAGGACGACGCCATGCGCGAAGTGACGGTAGTGGGAGGTGGTCTGGCCGGCCTGATCGCCGCGACGGAGTGCGCCGAAGCCGGCGTACCCGTCCGGCTGCTCGAGGCGCGCCGCCGTCTCGGCGGTCGGGCAACGACCAACCCCGGCGAATGGCACACCAATCTCGGACCTCACGCCTTCTACGCGGGTGGACCGATGTGGGACTGGCTCCGTGCCCGCGAGCTGCACGTCCCGTACCGGCGACCACAGTTGAACGGGATACGAATGCGCTGGCAGGGCGAGGTGCGCATCACCCCGCCGACTGCGCTGCTCAGAGCGGCTCGTGCACTTCGACACGACGCGCCGGTCGACGTCGACCTGCGCTCCTGGCTCACGGATCGAGTCGACGCAGAGGCCGCCGCGGCGGTCAGCGGTGCGGCAGGCGTGTTGACCTTCGATCACGATCCGGGTCGGTTGTCCGCGGAATTCGTGTGGTCACGCGTGCGCCGCATCCTGCTCAAGACACCGCCGGTCGCCCGCTACGTGGTCGGAGGATGGGGTCCGGTCGTCGATCGACTCGCAGCCCACGCGCGAGCAGTCGGTGTTCGCGTCGAGACCAACGCCAAGGTCGACGAACTTCCCGACGGTCCGGTGATCGTGGCCGTCGACCCGCGCGCGGCGCGACGCCTCCTCAACGACGACGCGTTGCACGCGAGCGGCCCGAGAACGGCACTGCTCGACATCGGGTTGCGCGCCCGCAGGGGCGACCCGTACCTCGTCATCGACCTCGACGAAGCCGCGTTCGTCGACCGGTTCACCGCAGTCGACAAGACGCTCGCGCCTGCCGGTCACTCGCTCGTCCAGGCGATGATCGGACTCCGACCCGACGAGTCGCTCGACGACGGCATCACTCGGATCGAGACCATCCTCGACGCCGGTTATCGCGACTGGCGCGACCGAGAGGTCTGGCGACGCCGAGCCGTCGTGTCCGAAGCCACCGGCGCGCTCGACCTCCCCGGCTCCACGTGGCGCGATCGACCCGCCGTCCAGCAACGCGAACAGCTCTGGCTGGCCGGCGATTGGGTCGCCGCGCCGGGCCACCTCTCCGAAGTGTCGTGCAACAGCGCCGTTGAGGCCGCCCGCGCCGTGCAGTACGCATCGGGCATCGAAGTCTCGACGATCTGAAGCGCCGGCCGCCGGGGTGTCGGGGTGTCGGGGTTCGCAAGCGATCCCACGAGGTCCGCTGGAGTCTTTCGGCGACGCGGTCGAAATCGCGGCGTGCCGTTCGTCGGGGTGTCGAACGCGCCCGCACGGGTGCGCCGACCAAGGAGAGTGCCGTGCCGCACCCCGTCGTCCACACCGAGATCCGCTCGCAGGATCCCGACGCCACCCGGAAGTTCTTCGCCGATCTGTTCGGCTGGAAGGTCGCGTCGGAAGGCGCGTTCCCCGGTTACACCTTCATCGACACGGGCGCGGAGGGCGGCCCGTACGTCGCGATCAGTCCCCGCCAGGCCGCCGAGGACGAAGTGTTGTTCTTCGTCGCGGTAGACGACGTCGCCGCGACGCTGAAGCGGGCGGAGCAGCTCGGCGGCACGATCGTGCAGCCCGAGCAGAAGGTGCCGGGCACGAGCTTCGGCGTCTTCGCCGACGCGCTCGGCCACCGCGTCGGTGTCGCCGCGAACGGCTGAGCGGCACCGCGAGCAGGACACGCGATCGAGGGTTCGGCACGCGGCGCGCGCGCCGAACCCTCGAAACGCGATGTCAGATGGTGAGCTTCGTGCCGGGCACGAGGGTGATCGCACCCGATTTGCCGTTGACGCAGGCGTTGCCCTTGATGGTGCCGCCGACCGCCGCCGAGCCGGTCGTGTCCTTCGTGACCTTGCCCTTGGCCTGGTACTCGCTCGAGCCCGCCGGGCACGCAGTGCCCTTCGCCGTCGCGGTCAGCGTGACCGTGGTCTTCTTGCCGTTTGCCCACTTGATCACGCCGCCGGTCGCGAGCGCGGTGCTGGCG
Organism: Acidimicrobiia bacterium; assembly: GCA_036271555.1. Classification (NCBI taxonomy): domain Bacteria; kingdom Bacillati; phylum Actinomycetota; class Acidimicrobiia; species Acidimicrobiia bacterium. The sequence continues at coordinate 25,115 of DATBAK010000047.1, read as the reverse complement.
ATCGGCTTCGACGACCCGCCGGTGTTGCCGGTGCAGCCGGAGAGCGTCACCTTCTTGGCGATGTTGCCGGTCATGCTCGAGCACTTGATGCTGCCGGCCGCGCCGGCGACCCCGGCCGGCGTGAGCGCGAGCGCCGCGGAACCGGCGAGCGCGCCGACCGCCGCGAGGCGGATCATCTTCGAACGAATCATCCTCATCCCTTCTCCATGTCGCACATTCCGCGCGTCGGACCGCGAAACGACACACGCGAATCTCGGGTCCCGCCCCGAATCCGGCCCCCCGCACCCCCGACGGCGCAGACCGCGCCGTCAGCAGAACACTGTCACCCTCTCGTCAGAGCCGCAATCTCGCTCTCAACCTACGATCACGGCCTTGAGCCTCGATCGCATCCGACGACGCGGGCGCGCACCCGCGGCCGCCGCCCTCGTCATCGCCGGCGCGCTCATCGCGAGCGGGTGCTCGTCGTCGACGCCGACCGCCGGTGCGTCGCGCGCGACCTCGACGACTTCGAGCACCACGACGACGGTTGCCGTCGAGCCGCGGCCGTTCGCGTTCACGGTGCAGCACGTCACGTTCGTCGACACCTCACGCACGACCGAGACGCCCGGCAACGCCGCGTACTCGCCGAACCGGACGCTTCCGACCGACGTCTACATCCCGACCGCGACGACGCCGCGGCCGCTGATCATGTTCTCGCACGGCTATCACGGCGCGCCGCGCAAGTTCACGCAACTCTTCTCGGCCTGGGCGCGCGCGGGGTACGCCGTCGCGGCGCCGAGGTTCCCGCTGACGAGTGATCGCGGCCAGCCGTACGACGTCGTCGCCGACGTCGCCAACCAGCCTGGCGACATCAGCTTCGTGCTCACACAACTGTTGAAGGGTCCGCTGCGCTCGCACATCGACGCCGCGCGCGTCGGCGCCGCAGGTCTGTCGCTCGGCGGCGGGACGACGTACAACCTGATCGAGGATTCGTGCTGCCGCGACCCGCGCATCCGTGCGGCCGGGGTGTTCGACGCGGTGCACCTCTCGCTCAGCGGCCATTTCCAGAAGAACAAGATCCCGCTGCTGATCACGCACATCGACAGCGACCTCGCGGTTCCGTACAAGACCGCGCAACAGGCGTACGCGCAGAGCGTTTCGCCGAAGTGGTTCCTCACCTTCCACACCGGATTGCATCCCGAGGCCTACGAGGACGAACCGTCGGTGCACGACCGCACTGCAACGAAGACGTCGATCGACTTCTTCGATCTCACGCTGCTCGGCGACACCGCGGCGCGCGCCCGGTTGCTGCGCGACGGCACGAACCCCGGCGAGTCGACGATCGTCGCGGGCTGAACCTGGACCGTCACGAGTCCGTGGGGTTCTGCCGCCTCGGCGAGCTCGCGCTTCCGGCCGGCGGACCGACGGTCACCACGATGGGGCGCACCGCGCGCTGAACAACCGGCGCGTCAGATGTGCGCGCGAGTCGCGGCCTCGATCGCATCGCCGAACCGACGGGCACCGGGGTCGTACGCCAGACCGCACGGGTGCTTCTGGTTGAGCAGACCCGTCGGACAGAAGTGCAGTCCATCGGGCGCGCGCACCGTGATCGTTCCGTCGTTGCAACCCATGTCGGCCGTCTCGTCCGGGAGGCACGGCATCGTGCTCGTGTACGTGTCGCCGCCGAGCGCGTCGCGCGCGTCGCTCGCGAACGACACGAGTGGGTAGTTCGCGTCCGCGTCGGCCTGCAGCACCGGCCAGACGTTCTCGATCAGGTCGTCGCGGACGGCAGCCGCCGGCTGCGCCGGATCCATCGGCGGTGGATCGAGCACCAACACCTTGACGCCGTACGTCGTCGCGAGCGCGAACGTCGCGTCGAAATCGGCTTCGTACTTCTGCTCCCACTCGCTCGAGGCGATGCCCATGTGCACCTTCGTCGAGCCGGGTTCGAGCATGCACTTCGTGCTCGAGTTCGCCGCGCTCTGGATCACGACGAGATCGGTGACCACCGAGATCGTCGCGGTGAGGCTGTTCAGATAGTCGCAGGGCGCGTACCCGATCGTGCCCTTCACCGCGCCGGTCGTGCCGGTCAAAGCGGTGCCGCTGGTGTTCATGTACGCGTGCGCCTCGTCGAGGAGCGAGTCGCCGTACACGAGCACACGCGGTGTCGACGGGCTGGTTCCGAACAGCGGCTTCGGCTTTTGCGCCGCGACCGCGACCGACTTGCCGAAGCGCGCCTCGCCGCTCGAGTACTCGTCGCAACCGCTCGTTCCGACGATGCCGTCGGGACAGAGATTCACGCCGGTCCCGCCTCCGGACAACGTTCGGATCGCGATCTGGCGCGTGCTCGGATTGCATCCGTTCGCCGCGGTCTCGGTGCCGAGGCACTTCGCGTAGGCAACGTAGGTGCCGTTCGTCTTCGTCGCGAACGCCTTGCGCGCCGCGGTGTACACGCTCACGTGCGGGTACTGGTACGCGAGCCCGAGCTCGTCGGCGTCGATCTGCACACCCATCGCGTTGCGGGTGGCGTCGAGGAACGGGGGATCCTGCACGAACACCAATTGCGCGCTGGTCGCCGTGACGGCCTGCGTGATGGTGGTGAGCGCGGCTTGGTAGTCGGAGCGCATCCGCGTCGAGTTCTGCGGCCGCTGCTCGCACGATCCGGCGCCCTGGGTCTCGCCCGCAGTCGCCACCGCGACGACGGTCGGATGCAACGCCGCGAGATCGCTCTGCAGTTGCGGGATCCAGTCACACGGTGCGGTGCCCGGCACCGCGCGCCCCACGACCTGGTACTTCGAGCCGAAGTTCGCCTGGACCTGTGCCATCGACTCCGACACCAGCGAGTCGCCGTAGATCACGACGACCTTCGGTGGCGCCTGCGCCGCGTTCGCGCCGACGGCGCTGACGTTCGTCCACCCGAACGCCAACACGGCCACGGCCATGCCGGTACCCCACATTCGATGCATCGCTGCTCCGCCCGCCCGCCCGCTGAGGGCGGAAACGGTACACCGGCTCGGGCGCCACCCCGTTCGCCGCTTCCCGAGCCCGGGTGGCGATTCTTCGTTAGCCTCCGGCCGCCGCGACGCGGGATCGCGACATCACGGGAGCAGAGGGCGACATGCGCAGGATCGCGGTGGGGATCGTCGGGTTGGCGTTGGTCGTGGCCACGGCCGCGGGTGCGGGCGCGAGCGAGGCGCCGAGCGCGCGGGTTTCGCCGCACTCCCATCTGCGCGATGGACGAGCGGTCACCGTCCGCTGGAAGGGCATGCTCTCGCCGCACAAGGGCAAGACCGATCAATTCCTGCAGGTCGCCGAGTGCAACCGTGCGTTCACCGTCGAGAACGCGAGCGAGCAGACCTATGTGAACGACTGCGACGAGTACCACGCGCAGCTCTCGACGCACCGCGGCTTCTACGAAGCCACCGCGCACGTCAGCACCGTCGGTCTCTCGAGCCTGCCGTGCAGCGGCGCCGAGACCTGTGAGCTCGCGGTCATCGCCGGGCACACGGACTCGGAGTTCCATCTCGTCATCGAGCGGGTCGCGGTCGCGCCGATCGACTTCCGCACCGCGACCTAGCGATTCGGGCGGAACACCACCTTGATCGCGCGCGACGAACCGCGGTCGATCGCGGTCTCGATCGCCTCGCGGTAATCGTCGAGACCGAACTCGTGCGTGACGACCGCAGCGTCGGGTAAGAGGCCGGCGGCGAGGATGTCGGTCGCGCGGTCGACGGAGTGCCGCCCGGCCGCGCCCGCGAGCCCGGGCGTCGATCCCGCGTCGATCGTGTGGTCGATCGATCCGATGAGCGCGACCTCCTTGTACCAAATCGGCGTGAGGTCGACCTCGGTGACGCCGGTCGCGCCGAGCATCAAGACCGTCCCGCGATGGGCGGCGGCGCGCAGCGCTTCGTTGATCGACTGCGCGGCGCCGACCGCCTCGACGACGTACGGGAATCCGCCCATCAGCATGACGTCGGACTTGCGTCCGACGACGCGCGCGCCCGACAGCCGCGCGAGCTCCTCGAAGTGCGCGCCGCTCGGATCGCTGCGCACGACGTGGTCGGCGCCGCACGCGCGCGCGGCCGCGGCCTGGTGCTCATGGCGCGCGAGCACGGTGACGGGATTGTTCGGGTAGAGGCCCTTCAGTGCCGCGAGCGCGGCGAGCCCGATGATTCCTGCGCCGACGATCAGCGCGGGTTCGCCGGCGACCGGCGCGGCGCGCATGACGCCGTGTGACGCGATCGACACCGGTTCGTACAGGCTCGCGGCGCGATCGGGCACCGCGTCGGGAAGCTCGTGGATCATCGACGCGTGCGCGAGCACGCGCTCGGCCCATCCGCCGCCGAGCCCCTGCGTGTAGCCGAGCGATCGGCCGCCGGTGACGACGCGGCTGTCGAGGCGCAGGCAGTCGGAGGTCCATCCCTTCGCGCAGTTCTCGCACGGCTCGAGCCCGCGCGCCGCGCACGCGATGCACGGGTTGAGCACGACGCGCGTGCCGAGCGCGACATCGCAATCCGGACCGACTTCGATCACGCGCCCGCCGATCTCGTGACCGAGCACGAACGGGAAGGCGCCGGCCATGCCCATCAGCGTCGGCGACGGACCGGTGTTGTGCGCGAAGAGATGGAGATCGCTGCCGCAGATGCCGCCGGTCTCGACCGCGACGCGCGCCCACGATCCGTCGGGCAGGTCGGGCTCGGGCAGGTCGACGAGCGACGCCGGGAACGCCGGGTCGGCCATGTCGAACTGCACCGCGCGCACCGCGGCAGCGTATGTCGGCTCTTACAGTGCGTGCCGTGAGAGTCCCGGACGCCGCGCTCGAGCAGGTGCGCGAGCGCGGCTTCGCGCTCGTCGAAGATTTCCTCGCACCCGAGGAGCTGCGCGCCGCCCAGGACGCGCTGGCGTTGCATTTCCCGACGCGCGACGAGTACTTCGCCGATCCCGATCGCTACGCGCAGTACCGAGCGAGTCAGTTCGCGGGCGTCGAGGAGTTCCCGTATCGATCGTGGGACCTCAACCGCCTCGCGATCCATCCCGATCTCGTCGACGCGGCGGAGCGCTACCTCGCCACGACGGAGCTGCATCTCTACAAGGTCGAGCTCTGGGCGAAGTACGCGGGTGCGATCGACTACGACCAGCCGTTGCACCGCGACTACGGCAGCCACAGCCTCGTCGTGCCGCGCGTCGACGGTCGGTACGCGCAGCTCACGACCTTCGTGTTCCTCTCCGACGTCACCGCGGAGGACGCGCCGACGCGGATCATCCCGTACGAGCGCGGGAAGGACGTGCCGTTCACGCCGCTCTACTTCGATCCCGGCGACCTCGCCGCGGCCGAGGTACCGGCGATCGGTCCCGCCGGGAGCCTGCTCGTCTACCGGACCGACGTGCTCCACCGCGGCTCGAACTTCACGGACGCTGGACGCGCGCGCTTCTCGCTGCTCGCCGACTACCAACCGCGCGGGATGACGTGGGCCGGGAAGATGGCGTGGCCGAAGCAGTCGCCGGAACGATGGGCACGGTTCCTGCCGCAGTGCACTGTGCGCGAGCGCGATCTCTTCGGCTTCCCGCGTCCAGGCGACGGCTACTGGAACGCGCAGACCCGCGCCGACGTCGCGCAGCGCTACCCCGGCATGGACATGACGCCGTACTGAAGTCTCGTGAACCCGATGAGCGTCATCCCGACGGCGACGACCGCGGCGATGACCGCGGTGATGCGACGCCTGGAGGCCCGCTTGTGCGACCTGTGAACGGTGCTTCTTCGTCGCGCGCGTGCCGGTGGATCACGCGCGTCCCTTGTGTTAGCGTCGACTGAAATAAAGAATTCGGACTCCGGGGGGACCATGAGCAGCACCGACAACCTCGAGCGCGCCTTCGCGAGCACGCGCAGTGTGCTGACGAACGTCACGCCGGCGCAGCTCGACGCGTCGACACCGTGCGCGTCGTGGGACGTGCGTACGTTGCTGAACCACGTCGTCGGCGGCACGCACCACTTCGCGCGTTCGATGCGCGGCGAGGCGGCGCCCGGAGGCGAGGCGCCCGACTTTGCCGCCGGCGACTTCGTCGCGGTCTTCGACGACGGTGCCGCGCAGGCCGTCGCCGCGTTCGCCGCCCCCGGCGCAGCCGAGCAGATGGTCACGCTGCCGTTCGGGACGCTGCCGGGCGCCGCGTTCATGAGCATCGCGGCGACCGATTCGTTCGCGCACGGCTGGGACCTCGCCCGCGCGACCGGTCAGTCGAGCGATCTCGACCCGAAGCTCGCGGCGCTGCTGCTCGAGAACGCGAAGGGCTTCCTGCCCGACGCACTGCGCGGGCCTGACGGCACGGCGCCCTTCGGTCCGCGCGCCGATGCGCCCGCGTCGGCGACGGCCGCCGACGAGCTGGCCGCGTTCCTCGGCCGCGACGTCTGACCGACGCGGCTTCGCCGTCCCGATCGCGAGGTGCATCGATGGCCGACATGATGCCGATGATCCACGCCGAGCGCGGTTCGCTCTCCGACTTCCTCGGCACCCTCACACCCGACCAGTGGAGCGCGCCGACGTTCTGCACGCAGTGGAACGTGCAGCAACTCGTCGGTCACCTCGTCGCCGCCGCGAACATCACCGCGCCGCACTTCTTCGGCGGGCTCGCCAAGAACGGCTTCAGCTTCGACAAGTTCGTCGACGGTGACCTCCGGCCCTTCGCCGCGGGCACGCCGACCGACGTGAAGCAACGCTTCGACTCGATCATCACGAGCACGCGCACTCCTCCGGGTCCGAAGTACGTCGCGCTGGGCGAGGTGATGGTGCACGGCGAGGACATCCGGCGCGCGTTCGGCGTGAAGGGCGACCATCCCGCCGATCACCTCACGGCGCTCGCAGAGATGTACAAGAAGACGGGCGCGCCGTTGCGCGCGAAGAAACGGCTCGCGGGGCTGAAGCTGCAGGCGACCGACGTCGACTGGTCGACGGGCAGCGGGCCGGAGATTGCCGGACCCGCGATGGCGCTGATCCTCGCGATGGTCGGGCGGGCGAAGGCGCTCGACGACTGCGCCGGCGACGGCGTCGAGACGTTGCGATCCCGCGCCTGACGCCTCGTCGTTCCGAGCCGGGAACTGAGGCGTCAGGAGGGCGAAGCGTGCGAGCCCGACCCGCACGGGGCACGGTTCGTGGTTCCGGCCTGAACGGCCGGGTCGCCGAGCGGCCCGGCCGAGCCGCGGACTGAGGCGTCAGGAGGGCGAAGCGTGCGAGCCCGACCCGCAAATACAGAGCACCTCGCCGTGCAGGACGGCGAACCAGGCGTCTGAGTGCGCCGCCCACGCGCGCCACGAGCGCGCGAGCTCGTCGAGCTCCGCGCGTGTCGCAAGGCCCCGCTCGACGGACTGCTCCGCGAACGCCGATTGCGTGACGCGGTCGGCCCAGAGGCCGCCCCACCACGCGCGCTCGTCGGGGGCCGCGTAGCACCACGTCGACGCGGAGCTCTCGACGTCGGTGAAGCCCGCGGCCTGCGCCCAGTGCAGCAGCCGGCGGCCGGCGTCGGGCTCGGCGCGGTTGGCGCGCGCGAGCGTGCGGTACAGGTCGAGCCACCGCTCCAGGGCCGGACTCTCGGGGAACCACGTCATCGCCGCGTAGTCGCTGTCGCGCGCGGCGACGACACCGCCGGCGCGGCAGACGCGCCGCATCTCGCGCAGCGCGGCGACCGGGTCGGCGAGGTGTTGGAGCACCTGGTGCGCGTGCACGACGTCGAACGAGCCGTCGTCGTAGGGGAGCGCGTACACGTCGGCGACCTCGAAATCGATGTCGGTGACGTTGCGGTCGCGCGCCTCGGTCCTCGCCGCGTCGATCGCTTCGGGCGCGGCGTCGATTCCGATCGTGCGGCCGGGCGCGACGCGGGTCGCGAGGTCGAGCGTGATGTTGCCGGGTCCGCAGCCGATGTCGAGCAAGTCGAGTCCGGATCGCAGCGACGGCAGCAGGTACGCGGCCGAGTTCTCCGCGGTGCGCCAGCGGTGCGAGCGCAGCACGCTCTCGTGATGGCCGTGCGTGTAGCGGTTCGCGGACTCGTTCACGGCGACTCGTAGGGTGCGGCGATGGAGAGCAGCGTTGATCTTCGCGTACGGCCCTACGAACGCGACGACCGATCGCTCGTGCGCGACGTCTGCTTCCGCACCGGGTACATGGGCGAGCCCGTCGACTGGCAGTGGCGCGACCAGCGGAGCTTCGCCGACATGTTCACCGGCTACTACACCGACCGCGAGCCCGAGTCGGCGTTCGTCGTCGAGGTCGACGGCCGGGTCGCGGGCTACCTGCTCGGCTGCGTCGACTCGTCTCGTGCTCGGAACCCGGGCTCGGTCGCGGGGCGGCACGTGCTGCGGCGTGGGATCGCGTTCCGTCCGGGCACTGCGGGCGTGATCGGGCGCACGTTCGGTGACGCCGCGAGGGATCTCGCGCTGCGTCGCGTCCGGCTGCGCGACCTCGAGTTCGCCGACCCCCGCTGGCCCGCGCACCTGCACATCGACCTGCTGCCCGAGGCGCGCGGCGTGGGCGCGGGGCGCCGGCTCGTCGGCGCCTGGTTCGATCGCCTGCGGGGACTCGGGGTGCGCGGCTGCTACCTCCAGACGATGTCGGAGAACGCCGGGGCGATCGCCTTCTTCAGCACGGTCGGCTTCCGGCGGCTCGGCCGCCCCGTGCTGATCCCCGGCCCGCGCACCCGCCTCGGGTACCGGCTGCACGAACAGGTCATGGTCATCGACCTCTGACCGCAGCCCGACCGCGTCTGACCTGGGCTTTCGTCGAACTGATCGACTTCGGTGACGCGCCCGGGTCACTTTTCTCGATCAGTTCGGAACCGCGTTTGTTCGATGATCGAACTGTTCGGTACTCTCACGGTGTGAGCGAGGATCTGCGGGAAGCGAGTCGCGCCGTGGCGCTGATCGGCCGGACCCTGGAACGGGCCTGCGCCGACCTCACGCTGGCGCAGTACCGGGTGCTGGCGATGGTCTCGAGCGGCGACGCGCGCGCGTCGAAGATCGCCGAGCGCCTCGCCGTCGCGAAGCCGACCGTCACCGCCGTCGTCGACGGGCTCGTCGACCGCGGCTATCTCCGCCGCGAAGCCGTGCCCGGTGACCGGCGGGCGGTGAGCATCGTCGTCACCGACGCGGGTCGAGGCCGCCTCCGCGAGGCCGAGGACGCGATGAGCGCACGGCTCGAGCATCTCATCGGTGCGGTGAGCGACCGCACGGCGTTCGTGCGCGGCCTCGCGGAGATCGAGGCGTCGATGCGCGCCGAGTTCCAGGCCAAGCTCGACGCCGCCGTGGCGGCACGCCGATGAGCGACACGAAGCCGACGAAGCAACGCAAGCCGCAAGGTTGGATCCGGCGCCTCGTCGGCTACATGGCGCCGCACAAGAAGAACGCGTACATCGCCTTCGGCGTCGCGATCGGCGGGCAGCTCATCCAGTCGCTGTTGCCGGTCGTGCAGAAGGTCGTCGTCGACGACGTCATCACCCGGCACAACAAGCCGCTCGCGCCGTGGCTCACGCTCATGATCCTCATGGGCGTCTTCACGTTCGGGTTCGCGTACCTGCGCCGGTTCCACGGCGGCCGCATCGCGCTCGACGTACAGCACGACCTGCGTACCGCGATCTTCCGGCAGCTCCAGCGGCTCGACTTCGCGCGTCACGACGAGCTCGCGACCGGTCAGCTCGTGAGCCGCGCCTCTTCCGACGTCGCGCTCGTGCAGGGCTTCCTCCAGTTCATGCCGATCGGCGTCGCGAACGTCCTCTTGTTCATCGTCTCGCTCGTCGCGATGTTCCTGCTCTCACCGCTGCTCTCGCTCGTGATGATCGCGGTCGGCCCGTTGCTGCTCGTGACCGCGATGAAGCTGCGCACGTCGGTGTTCCCCGCGAGCTGGGACGCGCAGCAGCGCGCCGGCGAAGTTGCGAACGTCGTCGAGGAAGACGTCACCGGCGTGCGCGTTGTGAAGGGCTTCGGTCAGGAAGCGCGCGAGCTGGAACGGCTGACCGAGCGCTCCCGCGAGATGTTCGCGTCACGCGTGCGGCTCGTGAACATCACGGCGCGCCTGCAGCCGTCGATGCAGACGATCCCGGCCTTCGGTCAGGTCGCGGTGCTCGCGCTCGGCGGGTGGCTCGCGCTGCAGGGTCGCATCACGCTCGGAACCTTCCTCGCGTTCTCCACGTACATGCTGCTGATCACGCCGCCCATCCGGCAGCTCGCGGCGATCCTCACCGTCGGTCAGCTCGCGCGTGCGGGCGCCGAGCGCATCTACGACCTCCTCGACTCCACCCCGCACGTGCAGGACGCGCCGGACGCGACGGATCTCGTGATCACGAACGGCGAGGTGCGCTTCGACAACGTGACGTTCGGCTACACGTCGACGGAACCGGTACTGCGCGACTTCGACCTCACGGTCGCGCCCGGTGAGACGGTCGCGCTCGTCGGTAGCTCGGGCTCGGGCAAGTCCACGGTCGCGTTGCTGCTGCCCCGCTTCTACGACGTGCACTCCGGCGCGATCACGATCGACGGTGCCGACGTGCGCGGCCTGCACCTCGACTCGCTGCGGCGAAACATCGGCGTCGTGTTCGAGGACTCGTTCCTCTTCTCCGACTCGATCGCCGCGAACATCGGCTTCGGCCGGCCCGACGCGACGCCGGCGGAGATCGAGGCCGCGGCGCGCGCCGCGGAGGCGCACGAGTTCATCCTGCGGCTTCCCCATGGCTACGACACCGTCGTCGGTGAGCAGGGCCTCACGCTCTCGGGCGGGCAGCGGCAGCGCGTCGCGCTCGCCCGCGCGCTGCTCAGCGATCCCCGCATCCTGATCCTCGACGACGCGACGTCGTCGATCGACTCGCGCGTCGAGGAAGAGATCCACGCGACGCTGCGCCGCATCGCGAGCACCCGCACGACGATCCTCGTCGCGCACCGGCGCTCGTCGCTGACGCTCGCCGACCGCATCGTCGTGATGGAGCGCGGTGCCGTCGTCGACCAAGGCACGCACGACGAGCTCTGGGAGCGCTGCACGCTCTACCGCGTGCTGCTCTCGGGACCGGGCGGCGACGCCGAAGGACTCGAGTCGGTCGTCACGAACGACGAGCAGCCCGTGAACGGCATCACCTCGTCGGCGTGGCTCGGACTCACCGACGACGAGGTGCGCACCGCGCAGATCGCGGAGCGCACGCGCACGTCGAGCCCGACCGCGGCGGTGCGCGTCGCCGGTGGCGGTGGTGGTGGCGCCGGTGGCAACTGGGGTGGCGCGCTCGCGCCGACGCCGGAGCTGCTCGCCAAGGTCGACGCGCTCGGGCCGGCGACGGCCGATCCGCACGTCGACGTCGCGGCGGAGAGCCGGCCGATGCCGGACTTCAAGTTCCTGCGGTTCGTGCGTCGCTACCGCGGCTGGCTCGGCGTGGGCCTCGTGCTCGTCACCCTCGACGCGGTGTGCACGCTCGCCGCGCCGCTGCTCGTGCGCTGGGGCATCGAGGGCAATCACGGCCACGTCGTCGAGCACACGCTCTGGGTCGCGACGACGGTGTTTGCGTTCGTCACGCTGTTCGACTGGTACCTGATGTGGGCCGAGACGCGCGTGATGGGCCGCGTCTCCGAGCGCATGTTGCACGCGCTGCGGATCAAGGTCTTCGCGCATCTCCAGCGGCTCGGTGTCGACTACTACGAGCACGAGATGGCGGGTCGGATCATGACCCGCATGACGACCGACATCGACGCGCTGTCGCAGCTCCTCCAGAACGGGCTCGTGAACGCGCTGGTCAACCTCGTCACGTTCGTCGGTGTCGGCATCGGTCTCGCGATCGTCAACCCGCGCCTCGGGCTCGTGACCGCGGCGATCCTCCCGCCCCTCGTGATCGCGACCCTCTGGTTCCGGAAGGCGTCGACACGTGCGTACGAGGCCGCACGGGAGCGGATCGCAGCCGTGAACGCGAACCTGCAAGAAGGTCTGTCGGGTGTGCGCGTGTCGCAGGCCTTCGTGCGCGAAGAGACGAACCAGAAGGTGTTCACCGAGATCGCGTCCGGCTACCGGGACGCGCGCGTGCACGCGCAGCGACTCGTCGCGATCTACTTCCCGTTCGTCGACTTCCTGTCCGACATCGCGACGTGCATCGTGCTCGGCGTGGGCAGCGTGCTCGTCGCGCACCACACGCTCACGGTGCCCGACCTCATCGCATTCATGCTCTACCTCAACCTCTTCTTCGCGCCCATCCAGCAGCTGTCGCAGGTCTTCGACTCGTACCAGCAGGCTCGGGTCGCGGTGGAGCGCATCGGCGAGCTGCTCGCGACCGCGACGACCGTGCCGCCGCCGGCCGAGCCCGTCGAACCCGGCCGGCTCGTCGGCGAGGTCACGCTCGACGACGTGCACTTCCGTTACTCGTCGGCGATCGACGAGGCGCTGCGCGGCGTCGACATCGAGGTCGTGCCGGGCGAGACGGTTGCGCTCGTCGGCGAGACCGGCGCGGGCAAGAGCACGGTGATGAAGCTCGTCGCGCGTTTCTACGACCCGACGTCGGGTGAGGTGCGCGTCGACGACGTCGCGGTCGACGACTACGACCAGGTCGCGTTCCATCAGCAGCTCGGCGTCGTGCCGCAGGAGGCATTCCTCTTCTCGGGCACGATCCGCGACAACATCGCCTACGGCAAGCAGAACGCGACCGACGCGCAAGTGGAGACTGCGGCGCGTGAGGTCGGCGCGCACGACTTCGTCGCGTCGCTCCCCGGCGGCTACCTCCAGTGGGTGAGTGAGCGCGGCCGCTCGCTGTCGTCCGGTCAGCGCCAGCTCATCGCGCTGGCGCGTGCGCATCTCGTCGATCCCGCGGTGCTGCTGCTCGACGAGGCGACGTCGAACCTCGACCTCCAGACCGAGGCGAAGGTGCAGGCGGCGATGGGCGTGGCCGCGCACGGCCGCACGACGATTCTCATCGCGCACCGGCTGCAGACGGCTCGGCTCGCGGACCGGATCATCGTCGTCGACGCCGGTCGCATCGTGGAGAGCGGTCACCATGACGACCTCGTCGCACGCCGCGGCCAGTACGCGCGCATGTGGGCGGCGGCCGAGGGCGAGACGGTCGACGAGGAGGCCGAGGCCGCGGCGAGCTGACGGGTAGCGTCCGCGCATGGCCGAGATGCCCCGGGACGAGGTCGGTCGGGTCTGGTGGCGCGACGGGGTGCTGTACCAGATCTATCCGCGCAGCTACCGCGACACGAACGCCGACGGCATCGGCGACCTGCGCGGGATCGTCGAGAAGCTCGACCATCTCCAATGGCTCGGCGTCGACGGCATCTGGCTCGACCCGATCACCGTCTCACCCGACGCCGACTGGGGCTACGACGTCGCCGACTACTGCGACGTCAACCCGCCGCTCGGCACGCTCGCCGACGCGGAGACGCTCGTCGACGAAGCCGCGCGCCGGAACATCCGCGTCATTCTCGACATCGTGCCGAACCACACGAGCGATCAGCACCCGTGGTTCCTCGACGCGCGCTCGTCGCGCGACGCGCGCTCCCGCGACTGGTACGTGTGGGCCGACCCGAAGCCCGACGGCTCACCGCCGAACAACTGGACGAACTGCTTCCACCCCGGCCGGCCCGCGTGGACGTTCGACGAGCCGTCCGGGCAGTACTTCCTCAACCACTTCCTCCCGTCGCAGCCCGACCTCAACTGGTGGAACGACGAGGTGCGCGACGAGTTCGATCGCATCCTGCGGTTCTGGTTCGACCGCGGCGTCGCGGGCTTCCGCATCGACGTGTGCCACATGATCGTCAAGGACAAGCTGCTGCGCGACAACCCGCCGTCGACCGCCGACGACCACTGGTTCGTGCAGATGCAGGGCCAGCGGCAGGTGTACAACGCGAACCGGCCCGAGGTGCACGACGTGCTCCGGCGCTGGCGCGCGATCGCGGATTCCTACGATCCGAAGCGCATCCTCGTCGGCGAGACCTACGTGCTCGAGCCCGAGCTCTTCGCGAAGTTCTACGGGCACGGTGACGAGCTGAACCTCGCGTTCAACTTCATGCTGCTGCACTCCGAGTTCGACGGTTTGCACCTGCGCGCCGCGGTCGAGAACGCGGAGCGGCTGCTTCCGGCCGACTGCTGGCCGGTGTGGACGGGCGGCAACCACGACAACAACCGGTTCCCCACGCGCTGGGCGAAGAACGATCCGCTGCGCACGCGCGCCGCACTGTTCCTGCTCCTCACGCTGCGGGGGACGCCGTTCCTCTACTACGGCGACGAGCTCGGCATGCCCGACACCGACGTGCCGACCGATCGCATCCTCGACCCGGTCGGTCACTTCCACGGGCCGAGCCTCGCCCGTGATCCCGAGCGCACGCCGATGCCGTGGACCGGTGAGCCCGGCGCGGGCTTCACCGCGCCCGGCGTCGAGCCGTGGCTGCCGTTCGGCGACATCGCCGGGTGCAACGTGGCGAGCCAGCGTCACGAGCCGACCGCGGTCCTCGCGCTCGCGCGTGACCTCATCTCGTTGCGCGACGCGATCCCCGATCTCGCACGCGGCGAATACCGCACCGATCCGCGGTCGAACGAGACGCGCTGGGTGTTCCGGCGCGGTGAGCGTGTGCTCGTCGCGATCAACTTCTCCGCAGAGGAGACGACTCTCAACGTGGTGCAGGGACTGGTGCGGATCGGCACCGACCGTTCCCGCGACGACCTGCGCGTCGAGGGCGAGCTGCTGCTCGGCCCGTGGGAGGGCGCGATCGTGTGGCTCGACCAGGCGTTCGGCGCCGGCACCGAGACCGGTAGCGCGACGCGCGGGTGAATCGACCGCCCGAGGAACGCGCGCCCGTCGCCGTTCTCGGCTGCCTCGGCGCGCTCGCAGTCGTCGCCGCGCTGCTCGCGTTGCACGCGACGCGACACGGTGTGTCGTACTTCGGCGACAGCGGCGCGTACCTCGGCATGGCGGAGAACCTGCGCCACGGGCACGGGCTCACGTTGCCGTTCGATCTGCCCTTCGACCGGTTCACGCCGCTGCAGGCGTTCGAGTTCCACGGCGCGGTCCCGTCGACGCACTTCCCACCCGGTTACCCGCTCGCGCTCACGCTCTTCTCGCCACCCGGTGTCGCGGTGACGACCGGCGCGCGCGTGCTCGGTTGTGTTCTCGTCGCCGCGAACGTCGTGCTGAGCGCGCGGCTGACCGCGCGACTGCTCCCGCGCTCGCAGCAGTGGTTCCAGCTCGCGACCCCCGTGCTCTTGATCGGAGTCTCGGGTCAGCCGGTCGGTTTCCTGCTGCTGCACGCCGAGCTCGGCAGCGAAGCGTTGTTCATCACCGCCTTGCTGTCGACGTTGCTGCTCGCGTGCCGGTACTTCGACGAGCCGAGCGCGCGCCGCCTCGCCGCGCTCACCACCGCGGCCGCGGTCGCGGTGCTCACTCGGAACGTCGGTCTCTTCCTGCTCGTGCTGCTGGTCCCGGCGATCGCGCTCGTCGGTGCGCGACCGAACCGCGCGCGCATCGGCGGCGCGGTCGCGTTCGCGGGCGGCGCGGTCGCGCCCTGGGTCGCCTTCCTCGTGTACGGACGGATCCTCGGTGGCGGTTCCGAGGGCTCCGGTCTCGACCAGGTCGTGTACCACCCGCTCACCGGCACGTTCGCCGACCTCATGAACGTGGCCGGCAGTTGGATCGTCTCGCCCGACGCGGCGAGCGCGGTGCACGGTGTCGCGCTGCTCGCGGTCGGCGGGTTCGTCGCGATCGGGTTGTGGATCGGGTTCCGCCCACCATCATCGACCACCGCGCGTTCTACCGCGCTCGCGCTCGCCGCGGTGTTCGTCTACGCGGCGTTCGTGCTCTGGTCGCAGACCTTCATCGACGCCGGCATCCCGACGAACGACCGCCTCTTCGCGCCGATCCGCCCGGTCGTCACCGCATTGTTCGTCGCCGCGTTCGCAGCGGTCACCGCGCGCATCCCCACGGCGATGTCGCGCGCGCTGCTCGTCGTCGTGGTCGCGGCCGCAGTCGTGCCCGGATGGCGCGACCAACGCGACCTCGTACGCATCTACGCGGCGCCCGCGCACGGATACCCCGAGCTGGCGAGCATCCGAAACGCGCCGCGTTCGACGCTCATCGAGTCGCCGAACGCCGACGTCGTGATGCTCGCGATCCACCGCAACGCGATCTCGACGGCCCGGCCCGTCGTGCCGGTCACGAATCGCCGGAACCCGTGCTTCGAACGCGACCTCGCCGAGAACGCGGCGTTGCTCGACTACTACGGCGGCTACGCCTACTTCTCGGCGGGTCGGTACCAGATCACCGACGCGACGACGCCCGCCGAGCTCGGCCGGCTCGTGCACCTCGTGCCCGTGTCGACGCAACCGACCGGCATGGTCTTCCGCGTCGCGCGCGTTCCCGGCGCGGCGGCGCCGCGACCGTTGGCCTGCTGACTCAGCTCGCAGTCGCGGACGCGATCACCGCGGCGACCGGCAGCGCGACGACCGCGCCGTCGACTCACGCCTCGTGGCTCGCGGTCCACGCGAGCAGCTGCTCGATCGGCCACGAGTTGACGACCGACTCGACGCGCACGCCGCACTCCGCGGCCCGGTCGGTGCCGAACGGATGCCACTCGAGCTGGTCGGTCGCGTGCGAGTCGGTGTCGATCGAGATCTTCAACCCCATCTCGACCGCCTGGCCGAGGATGCGCTTCGGCGGATCGAGCCGCTCGGGTCGGCAGTTGATCTCGAGCGCCTTGTCGTGCTCGAGGATCGTCGACAACACCGCGTCGACGTCGAACGTCGACTCCGGCCGACCGCGACCGACGACGATCCGCCCGGTGCAGTGACCGAGGATGTCGGCGTGCGGGTCCTGCATCGCCGCCACCATGCGCGCGGTCATGCCGGGCTCGTCCTGGCGCAGCTTCGAGTGCACGCTTGCGACGACGACGTCGAGCTCCGACAACAGCTCTGGCTCTTGATCGAGCGAGCCGTCGTCGAGGATGTCGACCTCGATGCCGGTGAGGATGCGCACGGGGTGGTCGGACTCCGCGAGCTCCCCGTTCAGCTCCGCCACGACGTCGAGCTGCTCGCGCAGCCGCTCGGGCGACAAGCCGTGCGCGATCGTCAACCGGGGTGAGTGATCGGTGAGCGCGAAGTAGTCGTGCCCGAGATCGCGCACCTGCTCGGCCATCGCGCGGATCGTGTGCCCGCCGTCGGACCAGTCGGAGTGCACGTGCAGGTCGCCGCGCAGCGCGCGCCGGATCGCGTTGCCCGCGTCGGTGCCGGGTTCGACCGCGTCCTGCTCGAGGTTGACGAGGTACTCGGGCTTCTTGCCCGCCAATGCTTCGACGATGATCGCCGCGGTCTTCTCGCCGACGTTCTGGAGGTCGCGCAGCCGTCCGACGGAGGCCAACCGGCGCAGCTCGGCCTCGGGAACGTCGCGCACCGTGACCGCGGCGCGGCGGAACGCCTGCACCCGATAGCGCGGCTCGCGGCGGCGTTCGAGCAGCGTCGCGATCCGATTCAGCGCCTCGGCCGGATCCACCGCGCGAAGGTAGCGTGCGCTCCATGACGAACCCGAAGACGGTGTCGACGGAGCGCGTGATCGCCGCACCTGCGGACCGCATCTTCGCGGTGCTGGCGGATCCGAACCAGCACACGATGATCGACGGCTCGGGAACCGTGAAGCGCACGCGCACCGGTCCCGACCGGTTGTCGCTCGGCGCCAAGTTCGGCATGGCGATGCACCACTGGGTGCCGTATCCGGTCACGAACACCGTGGTCGAGTTCGACGAGGGCCGCCGCATCGCGTGGCGGCACATGGCGCACGACGTCTGGCGCTACGAGCTCGAGCCGCGCGACGACGGCACGCTCGTGCGCGAGACGTTCGACTGGACGCACGGTCGCTTCGGCAAGGTGCTCGAGCTCACGGGCGTGCCGAAGCAGAACCTCGCGTCGATGGAGAAGACGCTCGAACGCCTCGCGGCCCACGTCGAATCGGGTGCGGCGGCGTCCTGACGTCCGGGAAAGCCGCCGCGATCGACTCGTATACTGCGGGGACCGGAGGGCTGACCGAGTGGCCGAAGGTGCTCGCCTGCTAAGCGAGTAGGGGGTGATAAACCTCCTCGAGGGTTCAAATCCCTCGCCCTCCGCCACTTCGACGAGCGCGCGGCGGGAGCTTCCGGTGACAACCGAGCACGACACGACCGCGTCGACGCTGCTCGAGCTCGGTGCGGCGACACTCGGTGAGTCCGGTGGTCACGCGATGCGCGCCCGCATCCGCGCGGCCTGGCCCGGCGCGCGCGTCGCGGCGCCCGCGTTCCCGGTGGTCTGCACGCCCGGCGACAACCTCGCGATCCACGTCGCGGTCGCGGAAGCGCCCGCCGGTCACGTGCTCGTCGTCGACGTCGGCGATCGTCCGGAGCTCGGCTACTGGGGTGAGGTGCTCACCACGGGCGCGCAGGCGCGCCGCCTCGCGGGGCTCGTCATCGACGGCGGGGTGCGCGACGTCGCCGCGTTGCAGGCGCACGCCTTTCCCGTGTTCTCCACGATGATCGCGTTGCGGGGCGCGACGAAGAACCAGGCCGGCGCGGTCGGCGGTTCGACACGCGTCGGCGACATCGACGTGCACCTCGGCGACTGGCTCGTCGGCGACGGCGACGGCGTCACCGTCGTGCGCGGCAACGAGCTCGGTGCCGTGCTCGACGCCGGACGCGCGCGGATGACGAAGGAAGACGGCTTCTTCGCAGCACTGCGCGCCGGTCAGACGACGATGGAGCTGCTGTCGCTCGACGGCGCTCCGATCGCGCGCGCCTGAACCGACGCCGACGCCGCTGGGGCGATCAGGCGGCCGGCGCAGGCCCGATGCCCGCGATGATCGCGTCGAGACCGGCGAGGAACTGCCGCTCGCTCACGAACCCGCTGATGCGCGCCGACTCCGGGGTCGTGGTGTCGGGCGGCGCGTTCAGCGCTCCGGTCGCGCTCCGAGCCTGTTCGAGCATGCAGAAGCCGAGGTTGTAGATGTGCACGGTCGCGTACGCGCTCGCGGCGTCGTCCTCGGAGAAGCCTGCACGTCCGAGCACCCTCATCGCCCCTGCAAGGCGCCATTGCGCCGCGGGCGTCCGGATCGGACGGCGCGCGAACAGCTGCACGACGAAGGGCTCGGCGCGCATGAGCGCGCGCATCGCGAGCGCGAGCTCGTGGAGGTACATCTGCCACGGCGTGTCCTCCGGCGGCAGATCCAGCTGCGCGAGCAGCGCGTCGGCCATGGCGAGCAGGATGTCGTCCTTGCCGTCGAAGTGGCGGTAGAGCGCCATCGGTGTGACGTCGAGCTCGGCGGCGAGGCGCCGCATCGACAGTGTGCGCGCATCGTCCTCGAGCCGCACACGCAGGGCCGTCTGCAGGATGTCGGCGCGATTCAACGCCGGACGCGATCCGAGCGCGCCATCTGCCAATTCGTCCTCCCCCATACGACCACCGCGCCCCGACACTACTGACGGACCACCCACTACGGGCTGTTGACCGTGATCGTCGACGGATCGCCGTCCCACCTGAGGCCGTTCGGAAGCGTGACTGCGCTCACCGCGACCGTCGCCTGGCTCACGCACCCCGTGCTCGAGCCGCTGCAGTACGGACCGACGTAGAAGCCGACCGATCCGTCGGAGTCGGTGGTGATCGTCTGCGTCGACGTCTCCCACTGCCACGAGCCGTTCGACTGCCTCGTGTACTCACGGATGGTCAACGTCACGCGCGCGCCGGAGAGCGCCACGCCGAGGTTGTTGGTGACGGTCACCTGCGACGTGCCCCACCAGTACGAACCGAAGCGAGTGGTCGTCGCGGGGGCGAGGTCGGTCGAGCCCTTGGTCGCGACCGGTGGCAACGTGGTCGTCGTCGTCGGCGCGACGGTGGTCGTGGTCGTCGTGGTCGGCGCGACGGTGGTGGTCGTCGCGGCGGTGGTCGGCGGTGTCGTGTCGGTCGCGCCCGTGGTGCCGCCCGAGCCGTCGTCGACGGCCGCCGAGGTCACCGAGGAGTCGCCGAGCCCCACCGCCGCGGTGGCGAACTGCCGGGACACGGTGGCGCCGAGCACCTTCACGCTCGTCATCGCGATCGTCACGATGAACCCGAGGAGCAGCACGTACTCGACCAGCGCCGTGCCCCGCTCGCCCGCCCGTTTCCGGAATCCCACCACTGCGCCCACCTCCGTATACGCGTAGATCTACACGTACACGTATCGGCAGCCGCGTGCGGCGCTTGAGCCGGCGGGGGCGGCGGGGCGGGTCGCCCGGCGGGGTTGCCCGGCCTCAGCCGGTCAGTGCTCGGTGTAGTTGACCGGCCCGGCGTCGGGCATGCCGACCGCGAAGCAGAAGCAGTGGATCGACGCCGTGTCGCTGACCGGTCGGAGGCTGTGCACGGTGTCGGGCGGGATGTGCACGAGGTCGCCCTGCGCGATCTCGCGCGTCTCGTCGCCGATCGTCATGAGCCCGCGCCCGTTGGTCACGTAATAGAACTCGTGGGTCGGGTGCTCGTGCGGGTCGACGAAGCCGCCGCCTTCGACCTCGAACTCCGAGATCAGCTCGAGGTGTCCGCCCTTCGTGATCTCGAGCATCTCGCGCGGGCGAACCATCCACCAGACGGGCACCGTGCCGTTGTGCTCGACGGTCGGCGCCGCGTCCTCGATCGAGCGCACGTCCATGGAGGTCCTCCCGTACAGTGCGGCGCGCCGCCGCCTGCGCTGCAGCGTAGATCAGCCGTTCGTCCGGAGGCCCGCCGCCGTGGTCGACACCCGCACGCTCCATCTGCTCGACGTGACGCCGGAATCGTGGGCGCCGTTCGGTCGTATCCCGTCGGACGAGAAGACCGAGCACGACGACGCGGACCTCGAGTTCCTCTGGAACGACGGGCACGTCAACTTCATCGGGCACGACAACGGTGAGATCGCGTTCGCCGATTCGGGCGGCGCGTTGTGCGAGCTGCTGAACCGGCACGACACGCACACGCAGACGTTGATGTCGGTCGACGTCGAGGCGTACGTCGTGGTCGCGCCGGCCGACGTCGACTTCACGCAACCCGACCACTTCGACACGGTGCGCGCCTTCCGCTTGCCGCCGCTCGCCGCGGTGCACCTGACGCGCGGCACGTGGCACTGGGGCCCGTATCCACTCGTCGCCGACACGGTCCGGCTCTTCAACATCCAGGGCCGCGGCTACCCCGACGACAACGGCATCGCCTGGCTCACCCGTGACCACGACGTCGTGTACGAGGTGATCCGGACCTGAGCGCGCGTCCGGCTGGAATCACTCCAGAGGGCGGCGCGCGATCTCGCTCGGCTCTCGACCGGCGAGCAGCCAGCCCGCGACGAACGCGAGCACCGGCAGCACGACGATGATCGTGACGAGGTTGGCGTAGGGCACACGCGTCAGCTGGTGCAGCTCGCTGCGATGCCACGCGATCAGCGCGAGGTACGCGGTCGCGGTGCCGAGCACCGCGCCGAGCAATGCAAGCGTCCCCGCCGTCGCGCCGGTGAGCGTGCGGCGCGCCGTGCTGGTCGCGCCGGTCGCGGTGAGCGTGCGCAGATCGCGGGCGGTCTCGCTGCGGATGAGTCCGACCGTCATCGCGAGCACGCCGAGCGCGACGAGGATCCCCGCGGTGGTCGCGCCGGTGCGAACGCCGTTGTACGACGGTTGCGGGTGGTGGCTCTCGACGCTCGTGTCGGCATTCGCCGCCGCGGTGTCGGCCGCGTCGAGCTGCGCGGGCCCGATCGCGTCGTGCGCCCGGATCAGCCAGCCGGACGCGGCGGTCTGCAGACCGAACCGGCGTAGACCGTGCTCGGTGATCAACGCGCGTGGCTCGGACGTGTCGGTCGGCATCTTCATCGTCTGCACGACCGCGTCGTGCGCGATCACCCCGCGCGCGGGGCCGGGGGCGTCGAGCGGCGCCAGCGTGAGGATCTGGTGCGGCGCGCCGGCGTACGTGACGACGTCGGTGTCGGCGGCGATCGCGTGCGCGTCGATGTGGAGCGCGCGCAGCAGCGCCGGGGTTGCGACGTACAGCGGCTGACCCCGACCGAGGCTCGCGCGGCGGCT
The DNA here is from genome assembly GCA_036271555.1 of Acidimicrobiia bacterium. NCBI lineage: Bacteria > Bacillati > Actinomycetota > Acidimicrobiia > Acidimicrobiia bacterium. The sequence continues at coordinate 3,121 of DATBAK010000047.1, read as the reverse complement.
TCGCGGCGCGCGCACCAGGCGCCCGAGCTGCGCGGGCACGACGACCGAGATCGTGCCGGTCTGCGGATTCACCGGGGCCGCGCGCACCCCGGGGCCGGGCTTCGGGCCGATCGGCGCATCGGGCAGCTTCACCGTGCCGGTGTGCGGATCGAGCACGGCGAGCAACGGGATCGACGACGCGTGCCACTGGGTCGCGAGATTGGAGGCGGCGGTCGCAGCCGACTGGATCGAGGCCTGACTGCGCGGCGCCATGCCGGACAGGCCATTGACGAAGAAGCCGCGGTTGCGCGTCTCGAGCGACAGCACGACTTCGTTCGCGGGGAGGTTCTCCTGCTCGTGCGTGAGGTTCAGCGCGCTCGCGCTGATGACGACGGTCGACGCGATCGCGAGGGCGAGGCTGATCGCCGCGAGCGCGGCGGCCGAGCGGGCTTGGTAGCGCGCGAGGTCGCGCAGCGCGAGACGGACGGTGACGGGTGCCCGGCGCGCGACGACCGCGAGCGCGCGGATGCACAACGGCCCGACGAACAACATGCCGAACGTCGTCGCGATGGTGCCCGCGACGACGAGGAACGCGTTCGGTGTCGTGCGGTCGGCGAAGGCGAGGCTCACGAAGCCCGTGAGCAGCAAGCCGCCGCCGAGCGCTGCGAACCGATGCGCAGGCTTGGGTGGTGCGGGACGTTCCGAGAGCGCGGCGACGATCGACGCGCGCGCCGCGGCCCGCGCCGGCCACCACGCGGCCGCGACCGAGGTCGCGACCGCGAGCAGCATCGCGGTGGCGATCGCCCACCACGGCAGGCCGAGCCGGTCGACCCGGTGCGCCGACACGTCCTCGAGGCGCGGTGCGAGGGCCAACCACACGAGGAAGCCGGCCAGCGCGCCGACGACTGCGCCGACCGCGCCGACGACGACACCGTTGGCGAGCATCGTGAAGCGAACCTGCGCGTCACTCGCGCCGAGCGCACCGAGCATGCCCAGCGCGCGTTGGCGCCGTTGGGCCATGACCGCGAACCCGGCCGCGGCCACGAGCCCGACGAACAGCATGCCGATGATCTCGAGCGCGAGCACCGCGACCGCGGCGTTGTCCTTGCTGAGCGTGCTCTCCTGGCCGATGCCCGTGAGATCGGCCGGCGGTCGGAACGCGCTCATCTGCCTCTGGCTCGCGTCGGTGAACACCGTCACGTCGCTCGGACTCGCGATCTGTCCGGGCGCGACGAGCGCGAAGTGGTCGCCGAGGTCGAGCGGGTTCTCGACGATCCCGACGACGCGCCGCGCCTGATCGTTCACGGTCATCGTCCCGCCGAGGTGCACGCCGAGCCTCGACGCGAGCGTCTGGGTGAGCGCGATCTCACCCGCACCGCGCGGCATGCGGCCGCGGTCGAGGCGCAGGAGCGGCGCGCTGTAGACGCCGTCGGCCCGTTGGGCACGCAGCGGGTAGGTGTCGACCGAGCCCGGGATCGTGATCGTCTGGCTGCTGACGACTTCGATCGTGCCGAAATTCACGCGCGCGGCGTCGATCGCCTGCTGATCGAGGCGCGAGAAGCTGAGCATCGTGTTCGCGCGGCCGAAGGTCGACTCGCGCGACGGTGCGGCACTCGCCGCGACCGCGACGCCGGTGACGGTCGCCGCGACCGCGAGCACCATGAGCCCGAGCACCAGCACCTGCTGACGCCACTCGCGCCGGAACAGGCGCCAGGCCCAGCGCAGGATCGGCCGGCGCGCGACGCGCGGGCGATGGCGCGCGGGCGCGGCGCCCGCGTCGACGGCGATCGTCACGACCGCAGATCCGGCGTCAAGAGCGACTCGGGTCCGGGCGGGGGGCTCGTCTGGTCGACGACCCGCCCGTCGCGCAGGAACACGACGCGGTCGGCCCACGACGCGAGCTGCGCGTCGTGCGTCACGACCACGCCGGCGACGCCGCGCTGGCATGCGGCGCGCAGCAGCCGGATCACCGACTCCGCGTTCGCGGAGTCGAGCGCGCCACTCGGCTCGTCGGCGAGGAGCAGGTGACGTTCGCCCACGACGGCCCGCGCGATCGCGACGCGCTGGCGCTCGCCCCCGGAGAGCTCGTCGGGGAAGCGGTCGGCGCGGTCGGCGATGCCGAGCTCTTCGAGCGCATCGAGTCCCGCGCGGCGAGCGCGCTTCGAACCGAGACCGTCGAGCTCGAGCGGCAGCGCGACGTTCTCGACCGCGCTGAGGCCCGCGAGGAGGTTGAAGTCCTGGAACACGTAGCCGATCGCTTGACGGCGCAGCCGCGCGCGCTCGTTGCGCGACATGCTCGACAGCACGCGCCCGTCGACCAGCACGTCACCGGTCGACGGCAGCTCGAGACTGCCGGCGATCGTGAGCAGCGTGCTCTTGCCGGAACCGCTCGGTCCCATCACCGCGACGAGCGCGCCGGGCTCGACCACGAGGTCGACGTTGCGCAGCGCGTGCACTTCCGCGGCGCCGGACCCGTAGACCTTCGAGACGCCGCGCAGCTCGAGCGCGCTCATCGCTTCACTCCGATCCGGCGGCGCGGCAGCGTGGGCGCCGGCGTCTGCGGTGCGGTCGCGGGCGGAGGATCGGAAGCCGCGCGCGCGACGCGCCCGTCGACCGCGTCGAGCCAGCGGATCACCGAGTCGAGCCGGAAGAGCTCCGCGTCGACCGCGAGCAGGAAGCCGAGGTCGTGCTCGTCGGCGTCCTCCTTCAGGCGCGTCCACTGCTGCATGAGCTGGACGATGTAGCGGCGGTGCACCTGCACGACGTCGCGCACGTCGACGCCCGGCAGGTGCATCGCGACGAGCACCTTGATGACGAGCTCGTCGCGAGGCGGCGCCGCGAGGTCGGGCGGCGTGCGCAGCCAGGTCGCGAGCTCGACCGATCCCGCGGCGGTGATGCGGAAGCCCTTCTGCGGGCCCTCGTCGGCGTCGCCGCCGGCATCCGACTCGACGAGGCCGTCCCGCTCGAGCCGCTGCAGGGTCGTGTACACCTGGCCGACGTTGAGGGGCCAGACCTCGCCGGTCCGGGACTCGAACTCCTGCCGCAGCTGGAGGCCGTACTTCGGGCCCTCGCTCAGCAGGGCGAGGAGGGCGTGGCGAACGCTCATGCGCTCGTGGTGCTGCTCGGTAGCATACTCAGTATC
>DATBAK010000046.1 GCA_036271555.1 Acidimicrobiia bacterium | reverse complement strand
CGGGCCGGTGAAACAGCCGGCTACGAGACCCGCGTTTCGAGACCCGCTCGCGATCCACCCGGCCACCTCGGTGGTTCCGCTTTTGCGGAACCACCGTTTGTGCTCGACATAGTCACCAGTCACCAAGAAGCCCACCGACGCAGAACCGACCCGTCGACGAAAATGTTGCGCCGATCTCAAGAAATCGGTTCCGATCGCGCTCCCCGATTCGCACACTTAGGCATGAAGCTCCGACCCGCGACACCGACGCCGCTCCCGAACCTCGTCGACATCGACACGCTCGCCGCGCACCTCGGCGTCAGCGTCCGCCACGTCCGCAGACTCGTTGCCGAACGACGCATCCCGTTCGTCAAGTGGGGACACCTGCTCCGGTTCGATCCGATCGCGATAGCGACCTGGCTCGACGAGCAACGCGTCGAAGCCGCGCGACCCGTTGTCCGTGTCGCAGGTCGTCGGTAGCGTCCGGCTCCCTCGAGGAGTTGCAACCGCTCCGATCTTCGGCAGGCTCGGAAGAACACGATGAGCAGCATCACACCGACGAAGACGACGCCAGACGGCAAGCCGGCGCGCGGTTCCCGGTGGCGGGCTCGCTACCGCGACCCGTCGGGGCGCACGCGTTCGAAGACGTTCGAACGGCGCGTTGACGCGCAGCAGTTCCTCGACGTGACGTCGGCGGACAAGCACCGCGGCGAGTTCACCGATCCGGCGTTGCGCAGATCGCGGTTCGAGGACTGGGCCGAGTCGTGGTGGGCGATGAACGAGGCTCGGTTCCGCGTCTCGACGCGCTCGACATCGAGACGAGTTCTCGACAACGCGATCCTTCCGGCCTTCAGCGGGCGACGAGTCGGCGAGATCGACCGCGCCGACATCAAGGCTTGGGTCGCCGACATGCTCGGCCAGGGCTCAGCTCCGAAGACCGTGCGCAACCGCGTCGCGATCGTGAAGTCGATCTTCGACGAAGCCATCGAAGGCCGCGCGCTACGCGACAACCCGGCCGCCGGCATCCGCATCCCGCGAGCTCGTGCGAGCGAACCGCATTTCCTCACCGCTGACCAGGTCGAGGCGCTCGCCGAGGCAATCGACGAGCCATATGCGTTTCTCGTGCGGTTCGCCGCGTACTCAGGCTTGCGGGCCGCCGAGGTTGCCGGTCTGCGCGTGCGCCGGCTCGACCTGCTCGCGGGACGCGTCGACGTCGTGGAGACGCTCACGACCGTCCAGGACACGTTGTGCCCGGTCCGACGAAGACGAGCGCGCGGCGCACGGTGACGGTCCCTCGCTTCCTCTGCGAGGAGGCAGGCGAGTACCTCGGTTGGCTCGAAGCGAAGCTCGGCCGGAAGCTCAAGCCCGACGATCTCGTGTTCCGCTCGCCGAACGGTTCACCGTTGAACACCGACAACTGGCGCCGACGCGTCATGGTGCCCGCGCTCGAACGCGTTGGCCTTCCGGTCGAGGTTCGCTTTTACGACCTCCGCCACTCGTGCGCCTCGTTGATGATCGCCCTCGGAGCGCACCCGCGGCTCGTGATGGAACGCCTCGGCCACAGCGACATCTCGACGACGATGAACGTCTACGGGCACATCTGGCCGGCGTTGCACGAGCAGCTCAACGAGCAGCTCGAGGACCTCCATCGCACGGTCAAGGGCAAGCCGTGGAAGGCGCCGATCGCGTCGGTCGAACAGCTGCCGAAGCGCACCTCGGCGTGACACGGTTTTGACACGCGGACACGCGTTTGACGCAAAATTCCGGTCATTCGCGGTCACTGGCGGAGCCTCGCGGACACCCTCTGACCTGCACTGACGCGCTTTTCGGCCGTCGCGCCGAGAACCCCTTTGAGGGTTCGACTCCCTCCGCTCGCACCGGGGCCGGCGGTTGCGGGAGCGCGCCCCGCTCGGCCGCGCGCTGCTCCCACGTCGCGCGGTTCCGCCCGTCGGGACCGAGGTAGTACGTGCCGACCGGGCGGGGCACGAAGTGGAACCGAACGCCCGCCTCCCACATCCGCCGCGCGAGGTTCCAGTCGCCGGGCTCGTCGACGAGCGCGGCGTTCACGTCGTAGCGGAACTCCTTGAGATCGGCGTGGTACAGCGCGGCCTGGAAGCCGAAGTCACCGAGTTGCGGCGGCCACGCGCCGAACCACGTCTCGGGCCCATCCTCCACCAGCACGCGCATCTGCCCGTAGACGACTTCGGCGCGCGCGCGTTGCGCGGCGGCGAGCAACACCGCGACGTGGTCGTCGTCCCATTCGTCGTCCTGGTCGAGCGGCGCGATCCAGCGGCCGCGCGTGCGCGCGACCGCGTCGTTGAACGCGTGCGTGCCGGCCACCATCCAGCGCAGCTCCGGCGCCTCCGGATACGGGCCGTTGACCGGCCGGTTGAAGAAGCGGATGCGATCGTCGCCGAGTGCTTCGACCTGCTCCGCGGTGTCGTCCTCGCAGCCGTCGCCGACCACGACGGCTTCCCAATTCGGATACGTCTGGCGCCGCACGGACGCGAGCGCGCGGTGACACAGCGTCTCCCCGCCGCGGTACGTGCCGATGCGCACCGAAACCAACGGCGAGCCCGCGAACGCGTCCTCGTACTCCGGTCGACTCCGGATCTCGTCGAGACGGCGCGGCCAGCCTTCGACCTTCTCGTAGGTGCGCGCCAACAGCGCGCGCAGCGCGCCGACCTCGCGCTCGAGCCGGGCGACCCGTTCGACGAGCGGATCCGATCGATCGGTCATGCGGTCCTCCAGTGCGCCCCGAACCCCTCCGCGGCGACACGCCGGTTGCACGCTAACTTCACGCCATGCGCGTGGTGATCTACGGGTCCCGGCGCGACGGGCATGCGAAGGTGCTCGTCGATCTCCTGAGCACGACCGATCTCGAAGCCGTGGGATTGATCGACGACGTTCCCGAGCACCACGACCACACGATCCGCGGTCTCGCCGTGCTCGGTACCGCGACCGCGCTCCCGGAGCTTCGCGGCCGCGGCGTCGAAGCATTGCTCATCGGGTTCGGCAGCGGAGCCGGCCGGCGCGCCGCGGTCGATACCGCGCGGCGAGCGAGTCTCGCGCTGCCCGCGCTCCTGCACCCGAGCGCGATCGTGAGCCCGACCGCGACGATCGGCGACGGCGCGCAGGTGCTCGCCCGCGCGTACATCGGCCCCGACGCGGTCTTGGGCGCGGGCGCGCTCGTGAACACCGGCGCGATCGTCGAGCACGACACCGAGCTCGGCGTCGGCGCGGTCGTCGGCCCGGGCGCGGTGCTCGCCGGACGCGTGCGCGTCGGTGCGGCCGCCGAGATCGGCGCCGGCGCGACGATCCTTCCGGACCGCAGCATCGGCGACGGCGCGCGCGTCGGTGCCGGCGCAGTCGTGACGCACGACGTCGCGGCGGGGAGCACGGTCGTCGGCGTCCCTGCGCGCGAACGACCCCCGCGGTGACCGAACCGCGGCCGGTGCCGTTCCAACGCCCGACGTTTCCCGCGGCCGACCGCATCGAGCACTACTTCGAGCGGTCGCGCGACCGGCGTTGGTTCTCGAATCGCGGGCCCTGCCTCGAGTTGCTGACGGAGCGCTTGGGCGCGCGCACCGGCGCCGTGTGCCTGCCGGTGGCGAGCGGCACGCTCGGACTGCTCGTCGCGGTCGCCGGCGTGCGGCGCGCGGGAACGACCGCCCTGGTGCCGTCGTTCACGTTTCCCGCGACCGCGCAGGCGTTGATCTGGAACGACCTGCAACCGGTGTTCGTCGACATCGATGCCGAGCACTGGCACCTGTCGCCGCGCGCGCTCGAGCAGGCACTCGCGGAGGGCGGTGACGACGTCGCGCTCGTGGTCGCGTGCTCGGCGTTCGGCACACCGCCTCCGCCGGCCGTGCGCGAAGCCTGGGCGGACGCGTGTCGCGCCGCGGGCGTGCCGCTGCTCGTCGACTCGGCCGCGGGCTTCGGCGCGATCGCCGAGGACGGCGTTCCGATCGGCGCGCAAGGGACCGCGGAAGTGGTGTCGTTCCACGCGACGAAGCCGCTCGCGATCGGCGAGGGCGGCGCCATCTTCAGCCGCGACGACGCGCTCGTCGCGCGGATGGCACGGTTGGCGAACTTCGGGTTCGACGCGAACCGTCATCCGATCGAGCGCCGGGGCATCAACGCCAAGCTCGACGAGCTGCACGCCGCGACCGCGCTGGCCGCGCTCGACGACCTCGACGCGCAGCTCACCGCCCGCCACGTCCGCGCCTGTCGGATGCGGGAAGGACTCGGTGCGCAACTGGTGCCGCAGCTCGGTCACGAACACAGCACCGTGCAGTTCGTCTCCCTGCTCGCGCGCGACCGCGCGGCGCGGAACCGGATGTTCGAGCGCGCCGACGGCCGCATCGAGATCCGCTCCTACTACGAGCCGCTCCATCGCGCGCCGGCGTTCGCGGATCTGCCCCGCGTCGCCGACCTCGCCGTGACCGACGACATCGGGGGTCGTATCGTCAGCCTGCCGATGGCGGTCGACCTGACCGACTCCGAGATCGCGGAGATCGTCGACGTGGTCGCCGGCGACGCGCGCTGACGCGCCTACTTGATCAGCGGGTCGCGCGGCAGGCCGAGGATGCGCTCGCCGATCTGGTTGCGCTTGATCTCCGAGGTGCCGCCCGCGATCGACATCGCGCGGTGCATGAACACCATCGCGCCGGTCATCGCCTGCACGCCGTCGATGAACGCGGTGTCGGCGCCGCCGAGCGCGACGAGCATCGCGGAGGCCTCGTGCCCGTTCTCCGAGAGGACGAGCTTCGTGATCGCGCCTTCCGGTCCGGGACCGCTGCCGGCAACCGCGCGCAGCACCGAGCGCACGTTCAGCACGTCGACCGCTTGCGTGTTCGCGATGTAGCGGCCGATCCGTTGCGCGCCGCCCGGAAGCCGTGACGGATTCGCGTCGAACGCGGCAACGAACGCGTCACCCGGCATCGCCATGCCGCCCTGGCCGCCCCCGATGCTCACGCTCTCGTTGCCGAGCGTCGCGCGCGCGACCGTCCACCCACCGTCGACCGGACCGACGACGTCGTCGTCGGGGATGAACACGTCGTCGAAGAACACCTCGTTGAACTCCGACTGACCCGTCGGCATCTTGAGCGGCCGCACCGTGACGCCCTCGGCGTGCATGTCGATCACCATCGTGGTGATGCCCGCGTGCTTCTGCACGTCGGGGTTCGTGCGCACGGTCGCGAGGCCGAACCCCGCCACGTGCGCGCCGCTCGTCCACACCTTCTGGCCGTTCACGCGCCAACCGCCGTCGACGCGCACGGCGCGCGTCTTCACGCCGGCCGCGTCGGAGCCCGCGTCGGGCTCGCTGAACAGCTGACACCAGATGATCTCCTGGTTCAGCGCGGGCGGCACCCAACGCGCGACCTGGTCGTCGGTGGCGTGTTGGATGAGCGTGAGGATCACCCATCCGGTGATGCCGTACTGCGGCCGCTTCACGCCCGCGGCGCCGAACTCCTGCTCGATGACGAGCTGCTCGACCGCGCCCGCGTCGAGACCCCACGGCTTCGGCCAGTGCGGCATGACGTAGCCGGTCTCGATGAGCTTGGTGCGCAGCGCGGCGCCGTCGAGACCCTTCACCTGCTCCGCGAACGCGCGTACCCGGTCCCGGATCGGCTCGGCCTCGGGCGGCAGGTCGACCTGCCGCGCCCGCCGCACGCCCCGGCGCGCCATATCGGTGACCGCGGCCGCCGCGGCCTCGCCGTCGACGATCGCCTCGATCGCCGTGGCGCGCCGGATGAAGAGGTGGGTGTCGTGCTCCCACGTGAACCCGATGCCGCCGTGCACCTGGAGGTTCAGCTGTGCGCACAGGTCGCCGGCCGGAATCGCGAGCGCCGCGGCCATCGCCGCGGTGTACGAGAGCTGGTCGCCGCCGGTCGACGCGGCGCGCGCCGCGTCCCACACGAGCGCGGTCGCGAGCTCCGTCGCGACGAGCATGTTGGCGCAGTGGTGCTTCACCGCCTGGAACATCGCGATCGGACGGCCGAACTGCTCGCGCACCTTCGCGTACTCGGCCGCGAGCTCGGTGCACTCGCGTGCGACACCGATCGCTTCCGCGGAGAACAGCACGCGGGCGAGGTCGACGAGCACCTGACGCGCGCCAGGAATCATTTCGACGGACGCGCCGTCGAGCGTGATGCGCGCGGCGCGCCGGGTCGCGTCGAGGTTTCTCGGCACGTCGACGTCCACGCCGTCGCCGCGCAGGTCGACGACACCGACGTCGTCACCGATCGCGACGAGGAGGACATCGGCGAGACCGCCGCCGATCACCGCGCCGGTCGAACCGTGCGCGCGACCGTCGCGCGTCTCGACCGCACCGCCGAGCGCGACCGCGCCGACCGTCGTGCCGTCGGCGAGGCCGGGGAGCCGGCGCGCTTGCAGCGCCGCCGGCGCGGCGGCCGCGAGCACCGCGCTCGCGATCACGGTCGGGACGAACGGCCCCGGCGCGATCGCGCGGCCCATCGCCTCCACGACGACCGTGAGCTCCGGGATGGCGAACCCCGACCCGCCATGCTCCTCGGGAAGGTGGAGCCCGAGCCAGCCGAGCTCCGCCATCTCCTTCCAGAACGGCGGCAGCTCCTCGCGCTCCGCGTCGAGCAGGGCGCGGGCGGCGCCCCGCGCGTCGTGCGAGGCGAGGAAGTCGGCGGCCACGCTTGCGAGGGCGCGGTGGTCTTCGGTGAGTGCGATCGACATCTGCGCAGCCGACTACACGAAGGGCCGCGCGATCAACTCGACTCCCATGGTCGGGTTCGCGGGTGCAGGAGGGGCCGCGGTCCGTCGCGGCCCCTCCCACCCACTGGGCCTAACTGAGAACGACGAAGGCGTCGACGTCGATCTTCGGGTGACCGGCCGTCCCGAGGACCTTGAGCACGAGCGTGTGCGGGCCCGTACCCGTCGCCTTCACGAACCGGACGATGCCCGGGCCGCCCGTCGCGTGCGTGTTCACCGTCGCCGCGGCGCCGCCGTCGATCACGATCGTGGCCGAGCCGTTGGCCGACGCGACCGTCGTCACGAACCCGACCTGGGTGCCGGAGAACGTGAACGTCGCCTTCTTGCCCGCGACGCTCGCCTCTTCGACGTGACCAGCGGACGCGCCCGCCTGCGCGATGCGCGCCCAACCGGTCGTGTACGCGATCGCCCCGTTGTTCTCCTCGTACAGCTTCAGGTGGACCGTCTTGCCGAGCTTGTACGTGGACGTGTTGTTGGCGTTGTCGGTCGCGCGCACGCGGAATCGGTACGTGTGGCCCGCCGGCAACGAGAGGAGCTTGCTCGTGGTGGTGAGCAGCGCGCCGACGTTGCTGTACGCGCCGCCGTCGAGCTTCTCCTGGAGCCGGTAGTTCTTCACCCCGCTCCCCGAGTCGGTTCCGGCCCAACTGACCTTCACCGGCACGTCGCTCGACGAGACCGCCGAGTTCTGCACGAGCGACACCTTCGGCGCCGTCGTGACCGTCGGGTCGACCGTGTCGAGGCACACCGGGCCGTACGCGTACAGACCGGAGTCACCGATGTTGTCCCACGCACGCACGAAGAGCGTGTGGCAGCCCTGCAGGAGCGACGCGGCACCGGACGTCGAGTTCTTCAGCGCCGGTCCGTCCCAGAAGTAATTGCCGGAACCACCGTGCGGCTCCGTCGTCGGGTCGCCCGGATCGCCGTCCCACTGCGCGGTGTAACCCTGCACCCCGGTCGGTGCCGGGCTGCCGTTGTCGACGATCGACCACGAGACCGAGCCGCTGTTCACGTACGTGCTCACGGGCGGGCCGTTCAGCGTGACCGTCGGCGCGGTGAGCTCACCGACGTTGAACCAGAGCACCTGATTGGCGAGCTGGAACAGGTTCGCCGATCCCAATCCCGTCGCACGGTCGTAGCCAGCGACGGCGCAGTAACCGGCGCCCGCGTCGTTGGTCGTGCAACCGGACGTGATGTCGTAGAACGGGTTGTGACGCCCTCCCGCCTGGGCGTTGTACACGTCGGGACCGGCCTGGCCGACCGTGGTGCACCCGCCGCTGCAGGCCGTGCTCGGGAACGAGCCGAGCTCCGCGTTGATCTGGGCCCAGATGCCGGCGAGCTCGGGCGTCACGATGCTGGTGCCACCAGTGGGACTCAACGCACCGTTGAAGTAGTAGTTCTGTCCGATGCCCGCGTTGAGCGAGACGTCGGGTTCGGCGCGCGTCGTGCAGAGGTTCTGGATGCGGCCGCTCTGGTAGCTCGGCAGCGACCATTGAACGCTGCAGCCACCGCCGCCACCACCACCGTTGCTCCCGCAGGATCCGGCGCCGGTCCCGCCGATCCACGCGGTCTCGCTGCTGAAGCCGCCGGCGGCTTGGAGGTCGGTGCCGCCCGCCGACAGGACGTCGGGATCAGAGGCCGGGTACTCGACGCTCACATGCGAACAGTCGGCGAAGGCGCCCTTGTCGTCGGAGTCGGTCACCAACGTCCAGCCCTGCCCGACCATCGAGTTGAAGATCGCGTGATCGGTGTTCATCGTCCCCGCGTCGTAGCAGTACGACTCGGCGCAGCCCCAGCTGCTCGACATCGTGCGCGCGTGGCCGTCGGAGAGCATCTGATTCCAGATGTCGGTGAAGGTTCCCAACTGCGTGTTGGCGCCGTCGTACATGTAGATCATCGCGGTGTCGGAGCTGGCGCCGAAGCTGTTGGACATCGCCGTCGACCAATCGAAGTCGAGCGTGCCCTCGCCGTCGCAGCACGTCGGCGTGCCGTCGATGAAGAACTCCTGGTAGTGGTAGGCCAGGTACGGATACTGGTTGTGGAAGCCGGCGAAGTCGGTCCCGCTGTGCGCACCCGCCGTCGCGATCGCGATGCTGGTCGCGGGCGGAGTGACGCCGGCGGCGTGCGTCGGGTTACAGCAATGGCCCTGCGCGTTGAGCGCGTTCACCGAGTACGCCTGGTCGCTGTAGATGTCGGTCGGGTCGTAGTAGCCGTTCGTCGTGTTGTGGACGTTCGACCGCTGCTTGGCCTTCGACGCGGCCATCGCCTTCGCGAGGAGCGTCTTGCTGCCGTTCGCGTGCCCGGCGGGACCCGTCTGGCGGGCCGGGCCCGCGACGTAGGCCGGATGCGTCACCGACTGCGACTGCGTCGGCTCGAGCTGCTGCAGGCTGTTCAGCCCGGCCACCGACTGCACGACGCTCGAGATGCCCTTCGGCATCGAGGCCGACTGGTCGTTCGAGTAGAACGACTTGCTTCCGAGCTTGTAGTTGTTGATCTTCAGGTCGAACGCCTTCTGCACCGTCGCGACCGTGCCGTCGAGGTCGACGACGAGGTGGTTCGCGTAGCGCTTCGTGACGGTGAAGCCCTGCGCGGTCGCCCAGTCGACGACGGACTGCTCGCTCGCGGCCGAGGGCGCGAACCGCGCGTTCCACTCGTCCGCCGTGAGGAAATGACGGAAGTTCGGCGAGCTCTTGTCCTTCAGTGACGCGACGAAGGCGTCCTCTTCCGCGGCATGCGGTGTCTTCAGACCGATCGTGAGTCGCAGATGTTGCGCGCCGCTCGCCGCCGCGACGAGCTTCGCCTGCCCGTCGCTCACTTGCTTCGGCGCGCTGATCGCGGCGCCGGCGACACGCGAGAGCGGCTTCGCGGATCCATCCGCCGACGCGACTGCGACACCGCCTTGGAGCGCGAGCACTCCCGCGGTCGCGGCAACGGCCACGACCGCGATCACCTTGCGGTAGCCCATCGAAACCTCCGGAATCGGCGTCGCCTGAGGAGAAGCCCTCAC